>CANJKY010000184.1 GCA_947474875.1 Gemmataceae bacterium | reverse complement strand
TCGTACGTGCCGGGGTACAGGCCGGGCAGCAGCACGTCGCCGGACACCCCGTTGTCGAGCACCAGGTTGGCCGGCCGCCAGGCCACGTCCCGGGGGGCGGCCGGCCGGTTCAGGGTGATCGTCTCGACCGCCTCCAGCGGCACCCACGAGTACACCCCGCCGCTGCCGAACACCTCCAGCACGGTGCCGAACCGCTCGTCCGCGTCGAACAGCCCCTGGAACGGCTGGCCGTTCAGGGTGCCGGCCAGCACCGGCACGGCGGCGTTCGCCTCGTCCAGCATGCGGCGGGCGTCGGCGGTCTGGCCGCGGGCGAGGGCGTGGACGGCGTCCAGCCGGCGGGTGAGGTGCCCGTCGGCGGTGCTCAGCCACTCCGGGGCGGCGTTCCCGGCGAACACCGCCCGCCGCTTCGCCTCGGCGTCCAGGGCGAACCGGAACTGCTCGACGGCGGCGGTGTGCTTCGGGTCGTCGTAGGTGAGCACCTCGAGCTGCTTGCGGGCGCGGTCCAGCTCGCCGCTGAACACGAACAGCTCGAACAGGAACAGCCGCGCCCGCTGGTCGGTCGGGGCCGCCTTCACCTTGGCGATCTGGGCGTCGATCGCCTCGCGGAGCCGGCCGGCCTGGAACAGTTCGCTGGCGGTCATGGGTCAGCTCCGGGGCGGGTGGAAACGGAAAAAAGGCGGGCCGGAGGTCCGGCCCGCCGTCGCGTTCGCTGCTGGTTACGACCCCTTCGCTTGAGCCAGGTCCCACATCGCCCGGTCCGGCTTGCTCGTCTTGTTCTCCGCGTCCATGTGGGTGGCGACGTAGGTGATCTTGGTGAAGTTCAGGCTGAGCGACTCCATCGGCCGGGCGTTGCTGTCCCCGCCGTGGCCGGACGCGCTGTAGCTGGACACCAGGGTGTTCTCCAGCTCGACCTGTAGGAACACCTCCAGCTTGTCCTTGTCCGTCTTGCAGAAGTCGATCTTCACCTTCTTCCCCTCGCCCCACAGGGAGGCCTTGAACAGGTTGACGCTGGCACAGTCCTGGGCTTTGGTGACCACGATCTCGGACACCGCCGGGGCACCCGCCTCGCGGTTGGTCCCGCGGCCGGTCGCGCTGGTGATGTTGCGGTGGACGCCCAGTTGGCATGACTCGAGTTCGATCCACTTGCTGTGCCCGTCGGCCGTCACCGAACCGTCGATCCCGTCGTACTTCATGTAAATCGGCATGGTCGTCTCCAGAAACAGGGGGGGGTGTTGTGGCCCGCGGCGGGGGTGTCTCGTTCGTTTCTTCCCGCCGCGAACCGTTCCACCGGTGTAATGCAAGGCCGCGTCAAGTTCCGGACACGGTTTTCGGATTTATGCCCGCCCGCCGGTCACGCCGCCCCGAGCTGCTTGGCCACCATCCGCAGGCTGATGTCGATGGCCTCCAACTGGAAGTGCGGCCGCATGTGCGCCACCGCCCGGTACACCCCCGGCTGGCCGGGTACGTCCACCACCTTGATCTGCGCCCACGACAGCGGGTGCTTGGCCTTCAACTCCTCGGCCTGCCCCTCCGGGTTGCCGAGCACGTAGTTGCTGATCCACCGGTTCAGCCACGACTCCATCTCCGCCCGCTCCATGTACGACCCGACCCGGTTCCGCACCATCACCTTCAGGAAGTGGGCGAACCGGCTGACGCACAGCTGCAGGTTGAACTTGGTGGACAGGATGGCGTTGGCCGTCGCCTCCGGGCGGTCGTACTTCTTCGCCTTCTGGCAGCTGGTGGCGGACATGAACGCGGCGAACGGCTTGTCCTTGCAGTGGATGAGGGACAGGAACCCGAGCTTCTCCAGCTCCTGCTCGCGGCGGTCGGTGATGGCCACCTCGGTCGGGCACTTCATGGCCACGTCCCCCTGGTCGGTGGGGAACGTATGCACCGGCAGCCCCTCCACCTTGCCCCCGCCCTCCACCCCGCGGGTGCGGGCCATCCACCCGTACTTGGCGTAGCAGTCGGTGATGCGGGTGGCGTACGTCCAGGCGGAGTTCATCCACAGGTACTTGTCGTGGTTGGTGCCGTCCACCGCCTCCTCGAAGTTGAACTCGGCCACCGGCCGGAACCGCTCGCCGTACACCTCCCGGCCGAGCACCCGCGGGCAGGTGAGGGCCACGTACCGGCTGTCCTCGCTCTCCCGGAACGCCTCCCAGGCGGCGTAGTCCGGGCCGGTGAAGATCTTGGCCAGGTCCCGCGGGTTGGACAGCTCGGAGAACCGGTCCATGTTGAACGACTTGGGGGACACGGCCGCCACGAACGGGGCGAACGACGCGGCCGCCACCCCGGCCATCCCCTGCAGCACCTTGGTGTCGGTGCTCCGCCGCACGTCGAAGTCGTAGTCGCCGACGAGCAGGCCGAACGGGTTGCCGCCGAGCACCCCGTACCCCTCCTCGTAGATCTTCTTGAACATCTGCGACTGGTCGAACTCCTCCGCCTTCTCCAGGTCGTTGCGGATCTCGTCCTTGGTGATGTTCATCACCTTCAGCTGCAGGCTGGTGCTCGTCTCGGTGTTGTACACCAGGTGCGCCAGCCCCCGCCAGGTGCCCTCCACCTTCTGGAACGCCGGGTGGTGCAGGATCTCGTTCACCTGCGCCGTCAGCTTCTGGTCGATGGCGGCGATCTGCAGTTTGATCGTCGTCTCCACGTCCTTGCTCACCGTCTTGCCGGCGAGCAGGGTGTTGACGTACGCCTCCAGCGACTCCAGCCCCCGCTTGCGAGCGGTGGCGTCGTCCGTCACCTTCATCGAGCCGAGCGCGTTGTCCAGCCAAGAGGACGTGTCGAACTCGGCGGCGGCGGCCCCGCCGGCGGCTTGCGTCTGTTCTGCGGCCATGGGTCGGAACCCTTTCGGGGTGGGGGTGTCGGGGTGTGGGCGGGCGGGCCGGCGGTCACTTCGCCTCGCCCTCGGCCTGTTTCATCGCGTCCATCAGCGCCTGGCTCCGATCCGTGTTCTTCAGCACGTCCTGGAGCAGCGCCTCCAGCTTGTCGTTCCCCTCCATCTTGCCCAGCAGGTCGGTCAGCTTCTTCCGCATCTGGAGCAACTCGTTCAGCGCCGGCACCTGCTCCACCACCCGCCCCGGCTCGAAGTCGGCCAGGTTGTTGAACTTCAGCTCCACGTTCAGCTGGTCGTCGGCGTTCTCGGACAGCTTGTTCGGCACCCGGAACGCCACCCGCGGGGCGGCCTTGGCCATCACCTGGTTGAAGTTGTCCCGGTCGATGGCGGCGAACTTCCGCTGCTTGAGCGGCTGCTTCGAGTCCGGGGCCGACCCCAGGTCGGCCAGCACCCCGACCACGAACGGCAGCTCGAGGATCGGCTCGGCCCCCTCCGTCTCCACCTGGTAGTCGATCCGCACCCGCGGCGGGCGGACCCGTTTCAGCGTGTCCTGGTAGCTGTCCGGCATGGCGGAACCTCGTAGGAATCGGGCGGATGGGATGTGTAGAGTGTCGGCACTGTATCACCGCGGGCAGAGGGACTCAACCCCCCGGCGAGCGATTGCGGGCGGATGATCCGTCAGCTCTCCTCTCGCTTCACCCCGAGCAGGCGGTCCAGTTCGTCCAGCGTGGACGACTCGCGGATCACCTCCCGCATCAGCTCCGGGAACGGCAACTCGCCCAGCCGCACGCACCGCTCCAGCAGGTACGGGATGGGGCTGTGCGGCTCGATCCGCCGCAGGGCCGATGCGATCTGCTGGATCTGCCGGTAGATCGCATCGCGGGTGGTGCCCACCCCGGTCGGGGGGCCGTTCGCTTCGGCCCCGCCGCCCGAATCCGCTGCCGGCTGGGCGGCGGTCGCCGCGGGCGCGTCCCCGGTCAGCGACACCCCCCGCTTCCGGGCGGCGTCCTCCACCAGCCCGACGCACTTGGCCAGCGCCCCGCCCAGGTTGCCGCCGTCGTCCCCGGACAGGTTGGGCGAGTCCGGCCCGAACTTCTCGTCCGCCGTCGCCCCCAGGTCGGTCAGCGCCCGCCGCGCCTCGGTCAGGTCGGCGTGGACCCGCAGCAGGTCCTTGTCCGAGCAGGTGGGCAGGGCCTCGTCCAACTCCGCCTTGCGGTCCGGAGTCATGGCGTCCACGACTGTGAACCAGTCCCCGGACTTGGCCTTCACCAGCGGCATCCGCATCAGCTTGTCCGGGAACTTGGCGCCCTCGCTCACGTTGTTCAGCCAGTCCAGCCGGTTGCGGCGGGCCTCGAAGTCGTCGCCGGCGTCGGGCAGCGGGTGGAGCACCTCCCAGAAGTCGGTGAGCAGTCGGTGGAGCAGCCGCAGGCCGTCGCGGAGGCCGGCCGCCCCGTGCAGCTTGGTCGCCGCCTCGACCAACCGCACGGCGACGGTCAGGTCTTTCCCGGTGGTGGTCAGCGCGTCGGACGTGGCCGCGACGATCTTCCCCCACTCGGCCGGCGGGGGGGGCGGCGCATTCTTGTCCGTGAAATCCGGGTCCGGCTCCTTCCGCCACCTGTCAAGGTCGCGTTTCACCGCGTCGGGCAGCGGCGACCCGCCGGGCGAGTCCCCGCCGGGGATGGGCTGCACCAGGGCGTCGACGTCGAGAACGGCGGGCGAGCTCACTTCTTGGTCCCTTTCTCGCGGAGGACGGTCAGGGGCAGGACTTTTCGCACCACCCCGGCTGGGTCGTCCCCGCCGGGTACCACCCGCCAAACGGGGTTCGCCTTGTGTTTGCTCTGCACCACCACCGGTGCGGGCCTGGCCGCATCCGACACGAACAGGATGTGGTTCACCCCCGCCCGGTCGCTCGGCAACGAGGACACGAAAAACGCCTCGCCGGTGAACGGGATCAGGTCCCGTCGCTGACCGGCCGTCAGGGTCTCGTCGTTGAGCAGTCGGACGAACTCGACGGACCCGTCCGCCGGGTCGCTGCGGAGCAGGGTGAGGCGGGCGTCCCGGTCGGACGTCACGCGGACGTGGAACCCGTCGTCGCGGGTCACCTCGCGGACCGGCCGTTTGGTGCGCTCGTCGACGAACTCGGCGGTGACGGCGAACGGGGTGGCGTCGGACGCGGCGTCGCCGGTGGCGAACGTGCCGAACGGGGATGCGGCGGGGGTCGGTTTCTCGTCCGCCGGCCGCGGGCGGAACGGCGGGCCGGTGTCCGTCTTGCCCGCCGCCAGTTGCACCACCGCCTTCAGGTCGTCCGCCAGCGGGGTCGGCTTGCCGTCGTTCAACAGGGCGTCGGCCAGCCACTCGCCCCGCACGAACGCCGCCGCCCGCAACTGGCCGAGCGGCTCGTCCCGCCGGTGGGCGTTCATCTTTCGCAGGGCGTCGGTCGCCCGCTCGGCCAGCCCCCGCGGGACGGTCGGCGGGTTCGGCTGCTCCAGATAAATCAGGTCGAACGGGGTCATGCGGAACACCCCGCCCGGCTTGTTGTCCGCCGTCCGCTTCTGGAACTGGTCAGCGGCGTCCCAGCCGAGCGCGCGGACGTCCAGGCGGAACACGGTGGCGGTCTCGTCCACCGGGGCGAGTTTCAGTTCCTTTGCGGTCACGGCGAGGGGGCCGAGCGCTTTTTGGAGTTTCAACTGGGCCTGGGCGATCTTCCGGGCGGCGTCGGGTTGGTCGGCCAGCTCGGCCACGGAGACGTACCGCAGGAACGGCCGGTCGGCCGCCCGCCGGGGGGCATGGACCCATCCCGCATGAACTCGACGACCTGTGACCGCGGGCGGTCCTTGTTCCGCGAGGCGAACGGGACGGGCACCGGCCCGGGGTCGACCAGTCGGTTGTGGTCCACCACGGTCAGCCGCCCGGCGGAGGTGTCCCCGCCGTGGCACTCGCGGCAGTATTTGAACAGCACCTGGCGGGCGGCGATCGCCCGGTCCCCCTTCTCACGGGGGCCGAGGTCGTCGGCCCCGGCGGCGGCCGCGAGCAGCGGCAGCAGGGCGAGGGCCGGGGTGAAACGGGGCCGGGGCACGGTCGGCTCCAGGCGGTCACTTACCGGGGGTGTAGTACCGCAGGCTGATGTCGGCCACCGGCTGCGACGACGCCGGGGCGAAGAACGTCCGCACCGTTTCCGAGTTTTCCGTCCCGCTGCCCTTCACCACCAGCCCGCGGGAGCCGGGGGTGCCGCCCGCCGACTCCCGCAGTGACGACTTCAGCCCGCGGAGGGACTGGGGTTTGATGCCGACCGGTTTGGCCGTCCCGCGGGCGGCCATCACCAGCGCCCGGTCGTCCGCCGGCTGGTCGTCCTTCGGCGGGCTGTCCGTCACCTTGCCGGCGTACACCACCAGCCGGAAGGTGCCGGCGTTCTCCCCGTACCGCACCGCGTCCGCCGCCCCCGCCTCCGGCTTGAGCACCTGGAACGGGACGGCCGACTGCTCCTCCGTCTGGAACCCGGATACCACCGTCTCGGTGTTCGGCTCCAGTACCCACTTGCGGCAGCGGAACACGTCCTGCCGCTCCTGGTACAGGGTGTTCTCCCCGTTCACCATGAGGACGACGGCGTAGGTGTCGGCGGTGCGGTTGGTGAGCACGAACGACACCCGGTCGTCCTCGCCCGGCTCGGGCAGGGTGTTCCCGACCGGGGTGACCGGCTTGCCGTTGTACCGCACCTGCCAGTTCACCGGGCAGTCGGCGAGCGGGGCGAACGACCGGGCCGCGGTCTTCTCGGCTGGGATCGTCACCGACGCCTGCACGTCGCGGGCGGACACCGGCTGGCCGCTCACCACCGCCTTCCGCAGCGGGGGCGGCAGGGTGTAGCTGAACCGGGCCTCGCCGAGCATCTGCGGGTCGGGCGACACCGTCCACGACTCGACCAGCTTGTCCAGTTTGCCGGTGCGGTCGAACACGCTCAGCTCCAGGGTGGCCGACGTCAGGTCGGCGGCGAACGAGCAGGTGCCGACCACGAACCCGTCGGCCGCCACCTTGCGGTCGCCGAACGCGGCCGGGTAGCGGACGGTGAAGAACGCCTTCCGCCCGGCCGGGGTGCGGTGGTCGGCGTCGGCGATCTGCTTCTCCGCGATCACCCCGTTCACGTCCTCCAGCGGGACGAACGGCGAGGCGTCGTCCAGCTTGGTGAGCAGGGCGGTGT
>CANJKY010000183.1 GCA_947474875.1 Gemmataceae bacterium | reverse complement strand
TCCGGTGAGTATCTTATCCAGAGTGGCTGAGGGTTCAGGCCCGACGACGCCACAGCAACCGGCCGGACGCTGAATCTCCCGATTCGACCTCCGGTGCTGGTGCTAACTCCTGCTCGACACCCCGGTGTGAACCGGATGGTCGGGGCAGATAAGATACCGAGCAGGACCGAACCCACACTCGACCCCTGCCGTTCTCTTATCTCACCACCCCGCGACAGGTCGCGGACTCTGGATCAACCCTCACCACCCCAACCAACCGTGGCGGGCCGTCGGCCCGTGTGTTCGACCAGGGTGATCCTGTGCCCGACTACTCGCTCGGCCTGAAGTGCAAGCTGTGCGGCAAGCTGTACCCGAAGTCGCCGATCAACTTCTGCACCGAGGACTTCGGCCCGCTCGAAGTCACCTACGACTACGCCGCCATCAAGCAGAACGTTTCCCGCGAGAAGATCACCGCCCGCCCGCGGGGTATGTGGCGGTACCGCGAGTTCCTGCCGATTGAAGGTGAACCGGCTGTCGGCCCGCAGGTCGGCGGTACCCCGCTCATCAAGGCCGACCGGCTGGCGAAAGAACTGGGCGTCCAGAAGTTGTGGATCAAGAACGACGCCGTCAACTTCCCCACGCTCAGCTTCAAAGACCGGGTGGTGAGTGTGGCTCTGAGCAAGGCGGTGGAGTTCGGGTACAAGACGGTCGGGTGTGCGAGCACCGGCAACCTGGCGAACAGCGTGGCGGCGAACGCCGCTCAGGCCGGGCTAGAGGCGTACATCTTCGTGCCGTCCGACCTGGAGAAGGCGAAGATTCTGGGCACCAGCGTGTACGGGGCGAACGTCATCGGCGTCACTGGCACCTACGACGAGGTGAACCGCCTCTGCACCCAGGTGGCGTTCAAGTACAACTGGGGGTTCGTGAACATCAACCTGCGGCCGTTCTACGCCGAAGGCTCCAAGACGATGGGGTACGAGATCGCCGAGGACCTGGGCTGGCGGGTGCCGCAGCACGTGGTCGTGCCGATGGCCGGCGGGTCGCTCATCGGCAAGATTCACAAGGCGTTCAACGAGCTGTACGACACCGGCCTGATCGACACGCCCGTCACGACCAAGATGTACGGGGCGCAGGCGACCGGGTGCAACCCGATCACCGACTGCGTGAAGAGCAGCCGCGACCGGCACAAGCCGGTCCGCAAGCCGAACACCATTTGCAAGAGCCTGGCCATCGGTGACCCGGCCGACGGCATCTTCTCGGCCAAGCTGATCAAGGACACGGGTGGGTGGGCGGAGGACGTGAGCGACGACGAGATCGTCGAGTGCATGCTGCTGCTCGCCCGCACCGAGGGGGTGTTCGCCGAGACGGCCGGCGGTACGACTCTGGCCGTCGCCCGCAAGCTGATCGAGCAGGGCCGCATCCCGCGGGATGAGGAGATCGTCATCTGCGTCACCGGCAACGGGCTGAAAACGCAGGACTGCGTGGCCGAGGCGGTGGAACGGCACGAGGTCATCAAGCCGAGCCTGGACGCGTTTGACGCGGTGTACACCGGCGCCCCGGCGGGCGAAGCGGTGCTGGTCTAAACAATTGGAACCGCTAAGACGCCAAGTCGCCAAGAAGACAAAAGAGACTCTTAAACCAGGGAAATCAAGTTTCCTCTGCTTGGCGTCTCGGCGACTTGGCGGTTCATTCTCCGGAGCACACCCATGCCGATCACTGTGGACATCCCCCCGCCGCTTCGCGAGCAGGCCGGCGGCAATCTGAAAGTGACCACGACGGGGAACACCGTTCACGAGGTGCTCGACGACCTCGTGAAGCAGCACCCGGCGCTCGGGCCGAAGTTGTTCGACAACGGCCGCCTCCGCCCGCACGTGAACGTGCTGGTGAACGACGAGGACATCCGCTACCTGGACGACCTCGGCACCGACGTGGCCGACGGGAACGTGGTCGCCCTCATCCCCGCGGTGGCCGGTGGCTGATCCCGCTCCCGCTTCCGAAACCCCGGACGGCGCCGCCGTCTTCCCGCTCATCCCGGCGGAACTCGGCGTCCACCCGCTGCTGCTGGGGGTGCTGCACGCCTACGTCTTTCTGGAAGGGTCCGAAGAGGCGGTGCTGAACGGGGCGGTGGCGGAGGAGGCGATGGAATACCTGGTGGCGTACCTGCAACGGCTGACCGGGGCAGACCTGAAGCGGGCGAAGGAGGACTTCGCCACCCTGGCGGCGTTCGCCAAGTCCGAGAAGTGGCCGAAGCAGCAGGTGCGGTTCCTGCAAGAGTTCCTGAAAGACAACGCGATCGGGGAGTAACATCTAGAACCCCGACCGCAAGGGAGGGGGTGGGAGAGCCTCACCCTTTCGCTCGCGCTCCGGGTTCCACCGAGAATCCATGAGCACATCGAACCCCCTGGAACGCTACTCCCGCCAGATGCGGGTGCCGGGCATCGGCAAGGCCGGGCAAGAGCGGATCATGGCCAGTCGCGTCACCCTGTGCGGGGTGGGCGCGCTCGGCACCGTGCTGGCGAACACCCTGGTGCGGGCCGGCGTCGGGTTCGTGCGGGTGGTGGACCGCGACTTCGTCGAGCCGAGCAACCTGCAGCGGCAGGTGCTGTTCGACGAGGCCGACGTGACCGGCAACCTGCCGAAGGCCGAAGCGGCCGCGACCAAGCTGCGGCAAATCAACTCGACGGTACAAATCGAGTCGGTGGTGGCGGATATCAACCGCACCAACATCGAAGACCTGTGCCGCGACGCCGACCTGATCCTCGACGGCACCGACAACTTCGAGGTGCGGTACCTGATCAACGACGTGAGCGTGAAGCACGGCAAGCCGTGGGTGTACGGCGGGGCGGTGGGCACGGAAGGCATGAGCATGACCATCCTGCCCGGCGAGACGCCGTGCCTGCGGTGCGTGTTCGAGGCCAGCCCTGGCCCCGGCGAGGTCGGCACCTGCGAAACCGCCGGGGTGCTCGCCCCGATCGTGTCCGTCATCGCCAGCTTCCAGGCGGCGGAGGCGCTGAAGATCCTGGCCGGCAAGCGAGAGGCGATCAACCGCGAACTGTTCGTCATCAACCTGTGGGACAACACCAACCGGCGGGTGAAGATCGCCCCGCTCGCCGGGCGGAAGGGCAAGTGTCCGTGCTGTGCTCTCAAGCACTTTGAATGGCTCGACGGCGAACACGGGACGCAGACCACCAGCCTGTGCGGGCGGAACGCCGTGCAGGTGACGCCCAAGGGCGGGACGAAGCTCGACCTGGGTGACCTACGGAAGCAGTTAGAGGCGTCCGGGGTGGTGTCTGCCAACCGGTTCCTGCTGAAGTGCAACCTGACCGACGCCGGCGAGGGGTACGAATTTACCGTCTTTCCGGACGGCAGGGCCATTATCAAGGGTACTGACGACGTGGACCGGGCGAGGACGCTTTACGCCAAGTACGTCGGGCATTAATCCGATCGGGGTGCCATTTTTCGGTTGCAAGCGTGCGGGCGGTGGCGATTATGTCGCTGTTCCGCTCGCCGCCCACCGGCGGACGCCTACCCGTCCGAACACCCCCTCGGAGACACTCGATGTCGTCGGAACCGAAACCGGAAAACAAGAAGATGGTGGCTGGCATCCTGGCCATCCTCCTGGGCGCCTTCGGAGTCCACAAGTTTTATCTCGGGATCACCAAGCCAGCCATCATCATGCTGGTCGCGAACATCCTGACTTGCTTTACGGTGATGTGGATCGTCGGCATCATCGAAGGGGTCATTTACCTGACGAAGACGGACGACGAGTTCATGAAGATTTACCAGGAAGGGAAGAAGGAGTGGTTCTAATCCGCCTCGGCGAGCCACCGCGGGCGGGGGCGGGCCAACCGCCCCCGCCCGCGGCGTTTAAGTAACGACCACCCCGCGGGTATCATGTGGGAGAGACACGGAGGATTGCCATGCCGACCGCCACCCTCGCACCCCCGGTCGCCACCACCGATGACACGCCACTCCACAGGTTCAGCGTCGAGTTGTACAACCGGATGATCCGCGACGGCACGTTCACCGACGAGGACAAGATCGAACTCCTGGAAGGGGTGGTGTACGACAAGATGCCGCACAACGCCCCGCACGACAGTTGCGTGTACCGCCTGCACACACGGCTTCTGCTAATGCTCGCCCCGCTCGGGCTGGTGGTGCGGTGTCAGAGCGCGGTCACGTTCCCGCTGAGCGTGCCCGAGCCGGACGTGGCCGTCGTCCCTGGCCCGGAATCACTGTATGACGGCACCCGGCCTGACGCTCGTGAGCTGGCCGTCGTGATCGAAGTGGCCGACACCACACTGGCTCGCGACCGCGGGCTGAAGCAGCGGGTGTACGCCCGCAGCAAGGTGCCGGTGTACTGGATCGTCAACCTGGCAGACCGGGTGGTGGAAATGTACACGAACCCCCGCGGCGGGCGGACCCCGGCGTACCGCACCCGCACTGACTTCCGCTCTGGTCAGGCCGCGCCCGTCGTGATCGGCAAGAAGACCGTCGGCTCGATCCCCGTGTCCGAGTTGCTCCCGTGATCTACCTCGACAACGCCGCCACCAGCTTCCCCAAGCCCGAGGGCGTGTACGCGGCCATGGACCGGTACGCCCGCACCGCCCTGGCCAACCCGGGTCGGGCCGGGCACCGCATGGCCGTGAACGCCAAGGCCACCCTCGACGACGCCCGCCACCGGCTGAACCGGCTCATCAACGGGGCCGGGCCGGAGCGGATCGCGTTCGCGTACAACTGCACCGATGCGCTGAACATGGCGTTCAAGGGGGTGCTGCACCCCGGCGACCACGTCATCACCACCGATCTGGAGCACAACAGCGTCAGCCGCCCGCTGGTGGCCAAGGCCGAGCGGGGGATGATCTCGCTCACCCAGGTGAAGGCGGACGGCGACGGGACAGTCGACCCAGACGCGATCCGGAAAGCCATCACCCCGAAGACCCGGTTGGTCGCCCTCACCCACGCCAGCAACGTGCTCGGCACGGTGCAGCCGATCGCCGAGGTCGGCCGCATCTGCCACGAACGAGACGTGATGTTCCTGGTGGACGCCGCCCAGACGCTCGGCGTGCTGCCGATCGACGTGCGGGCGATGCACGTCAGCCTGCTCGCGTTCCCCGGCCACAAGGGGCTGTTCGGGCCGACCGGCACCGGCGGGCTGTACGTGGCGCCGGGGGTCAAAATCCGTGCTTGGCGGGAGGGCGGCACCGGCGGGGACTCGAAGTCGCCGACCCAGCCGACCGGCTTCCCCGAGTTCCTTGAAGGCGGCACGCCGAACCTGCTCGGTATCGTCGGTATGATCGCCGGGCTAGATTTCGTGGAGGAGCGGGGGATCGAAGCCATTCACCGGCACGAACTCGACCTGTGCGAGCAGTTGCGGGCGGCGGTGGCCGACAACCCGCTGATCGTGCCGATCGGGCATGCCGACCCGACCCGGCGGGTGGGTACGTTCAGTTTCCGGTGCGAGGCGATGGGGTCGGAAGACCTGGCCGGCATCCTGGACACCAGCTTCGACATCGCGGTACGGGCGGGCAACCACTGCGCCCCGTATGTCCACAAGGCTGTGGGCAGCTACGCCGACGGCCTGACGCGGGTCAGCCCCGGACCGTTCAACACGGCCGACGATATCAACAAGCTGGTGGCCGCGCTGAACGAGATCACGGGCGGGGTGTGACCGGCCGCAGTCGCTTGCGGCTCACCCACACCCATGCGATGATCATCCCCCCGCCGACGAACCCCACGTTGTAGCTCATCTGGTGGGCGAATGCACACGCCTGGAATGCCGCCCACTTCTGAGCCGGGAGCTTTTCCTTAAGCGACTCGGGCAGCACGACCGTTCCCGTCGAGGCGAGCATGTAACCGACGATGCCGGAAACGAGCGCGAACCCGGCCATCAGCGCCAGCAGGAACAGGATGGGCCGGACGAGCGAGCGGAGCGACCGCTTCGGCCGCGACCCGACCCGGGCCGCGAGCGCCAGCGGCACGCCAAGCATCAGCCCGGCCCACCACGTAGCCCACACGCCCCACACCAGCCCGAGAAGAGTCGGGTCTTCGGAGTCGATGATCTTCGCGTGCCCGACGGTGAAGTATTCGACGCACACGCGGGCAGTGATCTGGTCGTGGACGACGCCATACACCACCGCCGCCAGGACGCAGGTGCCGATGATGCCGAGAGGTTGCATGGGGGTAATTTACAGAGGGGCCGGCAGATCTCGCCGGGTGAACACCCGCAACGCCCCGAAGTACCCCGCCATGCCGACGGTGAACAGCAGCGGCACCATGGGCACCCGTACCAACCCCTTTGCCAGCCCGAGCGCGTCGCCGACGTCGGCCAGCCACTCGCCCTTCAGCCACACATTCTGCGGCTGGTAGTAGAAGAACAGGGTGAGCGGCCGCAGCCGGCCGACCGGCTCCCACAACTGGCCGACCACGTTCACCAGGAACATGCCGACCACGATTAGGATGGCCCACCCGAGCGCCCGCCACCGGCTGCGGCCGAACGCGGACACCAGTAGCGTCAGCCCGCTGATGGCGAACGCCAGCCCGGCCAGGTTCACCGCCGCCTTCCACTGCCCGCCGGTGTCCACCGGCAGCACCTTCGGGCCGTTCGCCCGCACCACCGCCTGCATCGCCGGCGGCAGGTCGTTGAACACGTCGTGGTTCTCGATGAACGGACCGGTCAGCCACAGCCCGAGTTGCACCCCGGCAAGGATGCTCACGCACAACAGGGGGATGACGATCACGTCCACGATCAGGTGGGCGAGGATGAGCCGGTCCCGCGGCACCGGTTGCGACATGAGCAGCTCCATCGTCCCGCGGTCGATCTCGCCGGACACCGCCCCGCCGGCCCGCCCCACCGCCCACAGGGTGATGAGGATGATGACGATCGGGTGCAGCATCTCGACGGCCAGGAAGTCGCTCGGCCGCTCGAACCGGATGTCCGCCCCGCCGAGCACCGCCTGCGACACCTTCCCCGGCCCGTTGAACACCACCTTCTCGATGGCCGCCTGGTCGATGCTGCTGTTCTTGGCGATCAGGTTGAAGAACGGGGCCAACTCGGTGGTCACCCGCC
>CANJKY010000182.1 GCA_947474875.1 Gemmataceae bacterium | reverse complement strand
GCCGGCTGCTCACCCGCCCGCTGCCGAAACACCTGGACGGACGGTGGCTGCTGCTCGCGTGGGCCGACCCGGCCGAGCCGCCGTTCTTCCCGGGCGACACCGACCGGACGGTCGGGGCGGTGCTACTGGTCGTGCCGCTGGAGTTCGACCGGCCGGCGGTCGGGACGGAGGTGCAGGTGCCACGGGGGTTTGTGCCGGTGAGCACGGGCGGCCGTGGCGGGCGGCGGGCGCCGCCCACCCTCCAGTCGTCGAGCGCGCTGGAGATGCCATTGCGGTTCCAATTGCCGGCGTCGGTACTCCCGCTGGACGTGGCGGGAGCCACCCTGCACCTGCACATCCGGGCGCCCGGCCGCCGGGTCACGGTGACCGCGGGGGCGGACGGCAGCCCGGTGACGCTGCACACGGCCGAAAGCCCGCTCGACCCGATCCGGGTGGACGTGGCCGACCCGCGGCTGCTCCGCCCGGACAATGGCGGCGGGTTGACCCTGACGGTCGGGGTGAGCGAGCCGGTCGGCGGCGGGGGTGGGGCGTTCGACCGGGAGGGCGGGTGGGCGATCGAGTCGCTCACCCTGGAGGTCCGCGGGCGGCGAGCGGGCGAGCAATAAAGGGGGCGTGATGGCAGCCGACGACGCGGTGGTCGAGGTGACGGACCTGACCAAGAAGTACGGCGAGTTCGTCGCCCTGGACCGGCTCACCCTGAGCGTCGCGCGGGGGCAGATCCTCGGGTTCATCGGGCCGAACGGGGCGGGCAAGACGACCGCCATCAAGATCCTGGTCGGGCTGGCCCGGCCGACGTCCGGCACCGCCCGCATCGGCGGGATCGACTGCTCGGCCGAGCCGCGGCGGGTGAAGCGGCTGGTCGGGTACATGCCGGACACGTTCGGCGGGTACGACAACATGCGGGTGAGCGAGTACCTGGACTTCTTCGGGGCGGCGTTCGGCCTCCGCCGGCGGGAGCGGGCCGGGCGGGTGGGGGCGGTGCTTGAAGCGGCCGGGGCGGGGCGGTTCCGCGACCTGTTCGTGGAGAGCCTGAGCCATGGGATGAAGCAGCGGGTGGCCGTCGCCCGCACCCTGTTGCACGACCCGGCGGCTCTCATCCTGGACGAGCCGGCGAACGGCCTGGACCCGCCCGCCCGCATCGAGATGCGGCAGCTGCTGGCCGGGCTGGCCGAGCGGGGCAAGACGCTCATCGTCACCAGCCACATCCTGCCCGAGTTGGCCCGCATCTGCCATCGGGTGGCGATCGTCACCCGCGGCCGGCTGAGGGCGTACGGCACCCCGGACGAGATCGCCCGCCAGTTGAACCCGCTCCGCACCATCGAGGTGCTGCTCACCGACGCGGCGGCGGCCGACCGGGCGGCGGCGGTAGTCCGCCGGCACGTCGAACCCGGCGCCGAGGTGACGCTCGCCCCGGCCGAGTTCGCCGTCCGCTTCCGCACCGCCCGGCCGGACGCCGACCTGGCCGGGCTGCTGGCCGCGCTGGTGACCGCCGGGGTGCCGGTGGCCCAGTTCCGGGAGGTGCAGACGGACCTGGAGGAGGCGTTCATGACCCTCGCCCGCGAGGGCCAGTCCGCGGAGGCCGCATGAACCCGATCATCGGCCGCGAGCTGATCGGCCTGCTCCGCACCCGCCGGGCGGTGGCCGTCCAGGGCGGGCTGGCCCTGGCGACGGCCGCCCTGGTGCTGGCCCGGTGGCCGACCGGCGGGGTGAGCGACCTGAGCGGGGCCGCCGCCGTCCAGGTGCTGCGGGTGCTTGGGTACGGGCTGCTGGCGTCCGTGGTGCTGGTGCTGCCGGCGTTCCCGGCCACCGCCCTCGTCCGCGAGCGGGTACGGGGCACGCTCGCGCTGCTGCTGAACACGCCCCTGACCCCGACCGCCATCTACGCCGGTAAACTCGGCGGCGTGCTCGGGTATACGGCGGTGCTATTGCTCATGACCGCCCCGGCCGCCGCCGCCTGCTACACCCTGGGCGGGTCGTCCACCGGCGGCGGGGTCGGGCTGCTGTACCTGGCGGCGGCGGCCGCGGCGGTGCAGATCACCGCCCTCGGGCTGTACGTGAGCGGGCGGGCGCTCAGCACCGACGCCGCCCTGCGGATCACTTACGCGGAGGTACTCGCCGTCTGCGTCCTCCCGCTGGTGGTGCATTACCTGGTGCCGCGGGACGTGCCCGTGCTGGCGTCGGCGGCCAACTGGGTGGCGTGCATCTCACCGGTGCCGGCGGTGATGGAGGCGGTCGGCCACGGCGGGGTGGGCATCCCCGGCACCGACCCGCCCGGCGGGGTAGCTGTCCGCTACCTGATCGTGTCGCTCCCCCTGAGCGGGCTACTGGCGTGGCGGACGGTCCGCGGACTGGCCCGGTCGCCGCTCGACCGCCCCCGCCCGGCCGGGGTGATGACCCAGGACCGGACGAGGCGGGAGCGGGTGGCCCGTCGGCTGTTCTACCTGATCGACCCGCAGCGGCGGACCGGCAGCACCGGCGGACTGCTCCACCCGGTGATGGTCAAGGAGTTCCGCACCCGCCGGTTCGGCCGGTCGCACTGGACGCTGCGGCTGCTGGCGGGGGCGGTGGTGCTGTCGCTCGCGCTCGGGTGCCTGGCCGCCCTCGGCGCGCTCGGGTGGGGGATCGAGGTGGTGGGCGGGGCGATGGTGCTGCTACAGGCGGCCGCCCTGCTGCTGTTCGCCCCCAGCCTGTCCGCCGGGCTGATCGCCGCCGAGCGGGAGGGCGGCGGGTGGAACCTGCTGCGGATGACCCCGATGTCGGCTGCATCCGTCCTGGTCGGCAAGCTGCTCGCCGCGGCGTGGCCGGTGGTGCTGCTGTACGCCGCCACCCTGCCGGGGTACGGGGTGATGGTGGCTGTGCAGCCCGAATCCGCCCACCCGGTCATGCGGGTGCTGGTATGCCAGGGGCTGACCGCCGCGCTCGCCGTGCTGATCGGGGCGGCAGCCAGCAGCGTGTTCCGGTCCACCGCCGCCGCCACCGCCGCCGCTTATCTCACCCTGGCCGCGGTGTGCGTCGCCCCGCTGCTGGTGTGGCTCGGGCGCGACGCGCCGTTCGGCCGGTCCACGGTGCAAGCCGCCCTCACCCTCGACCCGGTGGCCGCCGCCCTGAGCGCGGTCGGCATGCCCGGGTTCGACGGGTACGATCTGCTGCCGGCGAACTGGTGGGTGATCGGCGGGACGTGTGTTGCCCTTTTGGCCCTGCTCGTCGCCCGCACCTGGCGGCTCACCCGACCTGATTGACCCGCAACCCGACCCGAGGCGGTCCCGTGCGCAGCTACCCCCCGCTCGTCCTGCTGCTCGCCGCGTCGCTGGCGGCGGCCGCCCCGCCGGTGCCGGACGCGGTCGATTCGCCCATGTACCTCGACCCGCCCTTGCCGACCGCGGAGGTGGTGCGGACCTTCCCGCCCGGCCTGCTGGATCTGTGGCTGGCCGCCCTCGACCGGGCCGACGAGCCGGAAACCCAGGCCCGCGCCGCCCTGGCCGTCGCCCTCGCCTGCGAGCGGGGGATGCCCGGCTTGACGGCGACAGTGCCGAAGTTGACCCGCAACCTGGAGCAGGAAAAGCTACCCCAGGCCGCCGCGCTCGCGACCGCGAAAGCCCTCATCGCCCTCGACGCGAAGGAGTCGGCCGTGGCCCTGTTCGCCCGCAGCCGGAGCGAGTCCGCCCCGTTCCGCGAACTGGTCGAGCCGGCGCTGGCGGGGTGGAACCACCGTCCGGCCCGCGAAGTGTGGCTCGGCCGACTGACCGCCGCCCGCCCGAGGTTCGACCGCGACCTCACCCTGGCGATCCGCGGGCTGGCGACCGTGCGGGAGGAGGAGGCCGCACCGATGCTGGCCGACCTCGCCCGGTCACCCGAGGCCCCGCCGGCGTTCCGGTTGGAGGCGGCCCGCGGGTTGGTCGCCATGCGGCCGAGCGGGGCGGACGTACGTCTGGTCCGACTGACAGCCGATGCTACCGCCCGCTCGACAGTCACTCGCCTGGTCGCCGCCACCCTGCTCCGCCAGCACGCCGGTCCGGATGCAATCAAGCTGCTCCAGACGCTGGCCGGCGATGCGGAGTCGGCCGTCGCCGCCGTCGCCGTCGCCCGGCTGTTCGAAATCGACCCGGCCGCCGTCCTGCCCGTATTCGACGCAGTTGTCGCCAGCCCCGACGAGGGGGTGCGGTCGGTCGGGGTGAAAGTACTAGCCAGGCACCCGACCCCCGAGAACATCCGCCGGCTCGGCGACCGGCTGGACGACCCGCACCCGGACGTGCGGGCAGAGGCCAGGCGGGCGTTGCGGCAACTCGCTGCCGAGCCTGACCGACGGGCCGGGGTGGTCGAGCAAGCGGTACGGGCAGTAGGCGATAAGAGCTGGCGACCTCAGGAGCAGGGGGCGATGCTGCTCGCCCAACTCGGCCTGACTGGCGAGGTGAAGCGCCTGCTCCCGCTGCTCGACTCCGACCGGCCGGAGGTGATGGTGGCCGCGGCGTGGGCGGTCCGAGTGTTGGACGTGCCGGACACCCTGGCCCCGGTGCTCGAACACGTCAACCGGCTGACCGACCGGTTGCTCGCCGCCCGCACACCCGCCCCCCGCGAGGCGGACCAGCAGTTGGCCCAGTTGATTCAGCTCCTCGGCCAGCGGCGGCACGCGGCTGCGGACGCCACCTTCCGCAAGATCATGCCCCGGTTCGTCGGCGGCGGCCAACCCCCGGCCCGCTCGGGGAACCAGCAGCCGGGGTTCACCCCGCTCGGCGGGGAGTCACGGGCGGCTGCCATCTGGGCGCTCGGCCTGCTGTACGAAGGCAAGTCGGACGAGCGGCTGGTCGCCCAGGTGATCGGACGTCTGGACGGCGACCCCGGCATGGGCCCGGACGACCAGCGGGTGCGTCGGATGTCGGCCGTCGCCCTCGGGCGGATGAAGGCGGCCTCCGCCCGCGACATCCTCGACGCGCACGCCCACGGCATCGCCCCGACCACCGACCCGGTCGAGGTGGCCAGCCGCTGGGCGCTCACCCGCCTGACCGGGGCGGAGCCGCCGCCCCCCGGCCGCGTCGAGGTGCCTTACGACGGCTGGTTCCTCGTCCCGGCCAAAGGATTACGCTGCAATTCCGGCACGGTGCATCAACCCGGCCAATGTCGAGACCCCCGGCGGGCGCCAGGCGGGACGCCGAAGATGGGCCCTGGACCGACAGGACGACGCGGGAGCGTCGGCCGTGAAAACGGCAGGTGGCGGGCGGGCTACAGCGCCAGCGCGCCTACTTCACCTTCTTCTCACCGTACCCCTTCCACGTCCACTCGATGGCGTGCGGGAGGAACTGCGCCTGGGCCTTGCCGTCGCAGTGGCCGGACCCCTGGCAGAACAGGTACTGGTACTCGTACCCCTTGTCCTTCAGCACCTTCGCCATGCGATGGTTGGCCTCCACCCAGTCGTGCATGTTGTCCCGCATCACGTTCGGGTTGTACAGGTCCTTGTCGCCCACCTGGATGAAGAGGCGGATCGGCTTCTTCGCCTCCTTCGGGATGAGCGTCTCGTGGAACCCCCACGCCCCGTCCGGGTACTTCGGGTCGAACGGCCACGCCTGGTTGACGAACGTGCCCGAGGTGGTGAGCACCCGGTGGTACAGGTCGGTGCGGAACCAGGCCATGATGAGCGCGCACGACCCGCCGGAGCTGCACCCCATCGCCGCCCGCCCGTCCGGGTCTTTGGTCATCTTCACCTTGCAGGTCTTCTCCACCCGCGGCAGCACCTCGTCCTCGATGTACGTGGCGTAGTCGCCGTTCATGTTGTCGTACTCCTTGCCCCGTTCGTGCCCCTGGGCGTCGCCCCCGCCGTTGGCGATGGCGACGAGCACGATCGGCGGGATTCGCTTCTGGTGGATCAGGTTGTCGAGCATCGTCTTGTAGCTGTTGGCCTGGTTCGGGCCGTCGTGAACCACCATGAACGGCGCCTCGGTGCCCTCCTTGTACCCGGCCGGGACGTACACCCCGACCTTCCGCTTGTAGTCGATGGGGAACGTCTCGACGAGGACGGTCTTCGGGTTGTTCGGGTCGAGCTTCTGGGTCGTCCGGCCGCGGGAGATGCCCGGGTTGAACAGCTTCGTCTCCTTCGAGTCGATCTCGAACTGCTCCACCCGCCCCTCGGGCACGTCCTGCCCCTTCGTCCGCTCCGGGGCGGGGGTGTACTTCGGGCCGATGACGAAGTTGTCATACGCGTCCAGCGGCGGCGTCTCCCCCTCCTTCAGCACCTTGAACGGCGGGGCGCCCTTGTCGTCGTACTTGCGGACCGGCTGGGCCGTCGCCACACTCGAGCCGGCGAGGGCGGCCATCAGGACGAAACGGGAAAGGCGGAGCATGAGACGTGTCTCGTGGGGTGGGAGAGCCGGGGGTAACGTATTTCGCCCCGCCCGCATCGGGTATACTGACCGTGAGGAGGTGCGACATGAGCGCGGCTGTAACTGAACCAATCCAGATCCGTCGCGTACCGGACTTGAGTGACGACCACGAGTTGTCCCGAGCGGTCCACGCCGCGAGCGAGCATTTGCAAGAGTTGGTCCAGAAACACCGCCTCGAACCGGCGAAACGCGAACTCGACTGGGGCGCGAGTAACGAGGCGCCTTTCACACATGTGGTCGCCATTCTTCGTGAGCGGGACCGGTACGGCTCGCGCCAGGCGAACAGGACCATCAGCCGTAGCCGCATGCTCGACCCCGTCTCCCGTGGGGTACTCATGAGCGAGTTGTTGGGGGACGTGTTACGCCAGCGCTGGTTCCAAGTGGACGAGGTGATTGAGAAGGGTATTAAGGAGCTCGAGCAGGAGGAGCAGTCGCATGGCTAGCGCGGCTGAGACGATCGCTCGGGAGACGCGCGAACACAGTTTGGTTTTACGCACAGAGTTCGACGCTCTCCGCGACCAAGTCCACGAGTTGGAATTGCTCGCCCTGCGGGAGCGGGTGAAGGTGCTGGAGGAATCGGTCTCGAAGTTGGCGAAGACGGCCGACGAATCGATTCAACTCCGCGAGCAAGTCGCCGTACTGAAGGATCAGATGGCTGAAGTGAAGAAAGCGAAGGATCAGACAGACAACCGCCTTTGGAACGTC
>CANJKY010000181.1 GCA_947474875.1 Gemmataceae bacterium | reverse complement strand
GAGACGACGATGTTCCGCCGCACCTCGTCGATCTTCAGGATCAGGCACTCGATGGTGGTGCCCACGTAGTCGTCGATGTTCTGCGGGCGGCGGATGTCCACCTGGCTGGCCGGCAGGAACACGTTCACCCCGATGCCCACCAGCAGCCCGCCCTTGATCTTCTTGATCACCTGCCCGGCCACCACGTCCCCTTCCTTGTGCTTGAGCAGGATGGCCTCCCACTCCTTCTGCCGCTTCGCCTTGCGGTAGGACAGGGTGATGGTGCCGTCCTCGCCCTCCAGCGTCTCCAGCAGCACCTCGACGGTGTCGCCCACCTTCGGGGCGGTGGCGGTGCCGCCCTCGTCCCGCCACTCGTCCAGCGAGATCACGCCCTCGCTCTTGTACCCGATGTCGATGACCACCAGGTCGCCGCGGATGTCGCGGACCTTGCCCTGGACGATCTTGTTCGCCTCGTAGTTCTGCTCGTCGGCGGGGAGCCAGGCGTTCAGCTCGTTCTGGAAGATGGCTTCGAGCTGGGCGTCGTCTTCGTGCGTGTCGAACTGGCGGAGGAGGTTGCGGTTGACCATGTGTGGGTTAGTGAAGGGCGCGGTGGCCCCGGTTCGGTGGACGACGCACCCGGCCCGCGGCCGGACGGTTCGCCCGATACATACGGAAATATCACCCCCGGCGGACCGAGCTGGCCCACGACCTCGGGAATGACGGTTCGGGCATTGTAGGACCGTGACAGAAGAGGCAACAGCCCAACCGGGAAATGCCCGCCACATGTTACGCTAGGCGCTCGCCGACCGGATGCGGTACGCTACCCACCCCATTCCGGCACGGAGGCCGTCGGCGTTGTCTTCCCCGCGCTCCCGCACGGCCTTCCTGATCGGGGCGGCGTCCAACTGGCTGGCGTTCGCCGCCACCCTCGCCGTCGCGTTCGTCCTCACCCCGTACCTGATCGACCGGCTGGGCAAGCCGCGGTACGACGTGTGGTGCGTGGTCGAGTCGGTGCTGGCGTACTTCACCCTGCTGGACATGGGCGTGGCGGCGTGCCTGGTGCGGTACGTGGCGAAGCATAACGCCGAGCAGAACCGCGACGGGCTGAACCGCATGGCGTCGGCGTGCCTGGCGCTGTTCGCCGCTGCCGGCGGGGTGGCGCTGGTGATCGGGGTGCCGGTGCTGTTCGCGATGGCCGGCACGCTGACGGCGAAGGCGGACGGCGACCCCGGCGTGCTGCCGTTCATGCTGCTCATGCTGGCGAACTTGGCGGTCACGCTGCCGCTGTCCGTGTTCCCGAGCATCCTGGACGGGCTGGAACGGTACACGGCCAAGAGCGTGGTGCGGCTTCTGGCGCTGGCGGCCCGCGTGACCGGCATGGTCGCGGTGGTGAACGACGGCGGTGGGTTGTGGCCGCTGGCGGTCGTGTACACGGCGGTGAACCTGACCGAACACGCGGTGATGGCCGGGCTGTGCGTCCGCTTCCTGCCGGGGCTGCGGTTCCGGCCGTCGCTGGTGGACCGGGCCACGCTGCGGGACGTGCGGACGTACAGCGTGGACGCGTTCCTGGCGATGCTGGCCGGGCGGGTGACGGTGCAGACCGGTGCCATCCTCGTCGGTCTAATGCTCCCGGCCGGGCAGGTGACGTTTTTCGCCACCTCCGCCCGCCTAGTCGAGTACGCCAAGTCCCTGCTCCGCACCATCACGACCACGCTCACGCCGAACGTGGCGGCGCTGGAAGCACGCGGGGACCACGCGGCCATCACCCGCCTGTTCCTGACGGCCACGCGGTGGGTGCTGTACGCGGTGCTGCCGGTGAACGTCGGGCTGGTGCTGTTCGGCGGGCCATTCCTGCGGCGGTGGGTGGGCGAAGAGTTCGTGGCTGGCAGCTACCCGGCGTTGGTAGTGCTGTCCGCCACCCTCACCCTCGCAGTGGCACAGTCGGCGGCGTCCCGCATCCTGTACGGGCTGGGTCGGCTGCGGTGGTTCGCCCGGGCGGCGCTGGCCGAGTCCGGGGTGAACGTGCTGCTGACGCTGGCGCTCATCAAGCCGTTCGGGGTGACCGGGGTGGCGACGGCGGTGGCCGTGCCGAACGTGATCTTCTGTGTGCTGGTGATCGGGCTGACGTGCCGCGAACTGCGGGTGTCGGTGACGGAGTACGTTGTGGCGTGGGTGCGGCCGGTCGGCCTGACCCTGATCCCGGCGGCGGTGTGGCTGGCGATCGGCCCGCCGGCGGCCGATTACCCGTCGATCACGGCCGAGGTACTAGCCGGGCTGGTCCCGTATGTGGTACTGGTGGTAGGGGCGGAGATAATCAGACGTTCGTCTGCATGGTCAGCCGGTGGTCGGCGTCCCGTGCCCGTGCGACCGCCATTCGCAGCAGGCCGGTCGCGGTGAACAGACCGCCGAGCAGGAACCCGAACCCGCTGAACAGCATCGTCAACCACGGCCGTTCCTCGGACGCATTCGCCGGGTTGGTCGGCGAGTAGTACACCTTGAACGACGTGCCCGGCACCCGCACGCCGGGGTACATGTTGAACTCCTTGCCGTTGGCGGTGTACACGGCGGTGTTGTCGTTCCGGATCACCTTCGGGTCCAGTTTCCCCCGCACCGGGACGATGGTGGCGGTCGTCTCTTTGGCGGCGTTGTACCGCTCCAGACCGACCCAGAAGGCTGCTCCGGACGCCACCAGGATGCTCACCCCCACCAGAGTTGGGATGGCCCCCGCCGCCCACGGCTTACGGGGCGGCTTCTCCCCCTTCTTGTTCTTGGCCGCCTTCTGTTCGTCGTCGAACTCTTTCAGCAGAGGAGCGAACCCGGCCACCTGAGTCAGGTCGGCTTCGCACTTACGACAGCGGGTCGGAGCCACGCCGGAATCGAAGTGGATTTCCCCACATTCGGCGCAGATGATCGCCATGACGGTGCCCTGACAGCCGGCGAGAGAGGGGGTGTTTCGGCCGAAGTGTAGGACACGAATCGGGAAGCCGGGTGCTCAATCCAGTTTTGCGGCCACGCGAATAGTCAACTCGTCGGCCGAAACCCCGCGGACGAGGAACACCTTGTTCCGGGCGGTGCGACCGTCGATCAACTCCACCTCCGACCGCCGCACCCCGAGCCAGTCTTTCAGCACCTCGACGAGAGCGTCGTTCGCCCGACCGTCCTCCGGCGGTGCGGTGACGGCCACCTTCAGTGCCCCGGCGTGTTCGCCCAACACCGCGTTCCGCTTCGCCCCCGGCTGGGCCCGCACCGCCAGCGTCGCCCCGTCCGGGTGAGGTCGGATGGTAATCACGCCGCACCTCCGGAACGACCCGACGGAATTTCCCAGCTTCACACCCGGTTTCGTCAAACCCCGCCGTTTACCTCACGCCGCCAATTCGCCCGCTTCGATACCACCCGCAGACTCCCCGAACTCCCCCGTCGTCCGGGTGACTCATGCGGCGTGCGGCGGTCATTTTATCTGCGGGTGTGGCGCTCGCAGCCGGGTGCGTGACACAGCCGGTCGAGCCGCCGGCGGCCGACAGCGTCGCCCGAGCCGCCCCGCCCGCGCCCGTCGAGCCGGACCACCTCGCTCTGGCCGCGTCGTGCATCGACCGCGGCGACGAACCGGCCGCGGTGCGGCACCTGACGGCGCATGTGAAGACCCGGCCGGACGCGGTGATGATCCGGGCGTACCTGGCCGAACTGCTGCTCAAGTGCGGTCGGCCGGCCGAGGCCCGCGCCGAGTTCGAGCGGTTCACCCGCGACGCCGCCGGGCAAGACGGCCCGCCGCAGAAGCACCTCGTCCACTGCCACACCCGGCTGATGGAGATCGGCGAACAGACCGGCGACCGGTACGCCGAACACCTGCACCGCGGGGTCGCCCTGCTGCTGCTCGTGCGGCAGTGGGAGGCGGAGTCGGCGGGCGAGCGGGAGATGATCGAGCCGACGCTGGCGAAGGCGGCGGCGGCGCTGCGGCAGGCGGCGGAGGTGTGGCCGACCCACCCGCGGCCGCGGGTGTACCTGGCCGAGGTGTACGACCGGCTCGGCCAGCCGTCGGCGGCGCGGAGCCAGGCCCGGCGGGCGATGAACACGCTCCCGGACCCGAGCCTGACGGCCGAAGAACTGGACGCCGTCCGCCGGTCCGCGGACTGAATCACGAGTGCCGAAGCGCCTCGATCGGGTCCAGGCGGGCGGCGCGGCGAGCGGGGTACATGCCGGACAGCAGCCCGACCAGCAGGGATACGCCGAACGCCACCGCCAGCGACCACCCCTCGATGGCCGTCGGGATGTTCACCACCTTCCGCAGCCCGTAGGCGGCCGCCACCCCGAGCAGCACGCCGATCAGCCCGCCGCCGCAGCTCAGCACCAGCGTCTCCACCAGGAACTGGGTGGCGATGTCCTTCTGCTTCGCCCCGAGCGCCCGGCGGATGCCGATCTCGCGGGTCCGCTCGGTGACGGTGGCCAGCATGATGTTCATGATGCCGATGCCGCCCACCACCAGCGAGATGCCGGCGATCGCCCCGAGGATGAGGGTGAACATCCGCTGCGTCTCCTCCGCCTTCCGCAGCAGGTCCAGCGGCACCAGCACCTGCACGTCCTTCTGCTTGTGGTACTGGTCGATCAGGCTGCGGAGGGCGTCGGCCGTCTTCGGCACGTTCGCCACCGCGTCCACCGTCACCGTCACCTGGCTGACGTCCAGCCGCTCGATGTTGAACCCACTCTTGAACGACACGATGTCCCGGCCGAGCCGCACCCGGTCGGTGGCGAACGGGACGAAGATCACCTTGCTGAACTCGGCCGCGTCCCCGCTCGCCCCGCCGGTGGCCAGCACCTTGTCCGCCGTCACCCCCACCACCCGGAACGGGATGGGGTCGGAGATGCCCCCCTCCACCAGCACCGTGCGGCCGATCGGGTCCAGGCCGGGGAACAGGGCGTCGGCGGCCGACTCGCCGAGTACGGCGACGCTGGCGTACTCGGCCTCGTCCTGGGACTCGATGCCCCGCCCGCGGAGGACGGCGATGTTGTTCTGGGTGAGGAAGTCCGGGGTGACGCTCACCATCCGCAACTCGTGCTTCCTCTCCTGGTACCACACGTTCTTGCGGAACTCCCGCATGGGGGTGGCGGCGGTGACGGTCGGCAGGTTGGTGCGGATGCGGTCCAGGTCGGCGTAGGTGATGCCGTAGGCGAACATGTCCGCCCCGCCGCCCTCCTTGGGCGGCTCGGTCGGCTTGGTGCTCTTCAGCACGATGGTGTTCGCGCCAAGATCCTGGAGTTGCTTGAGCGCCTGGTACCGGGCGGCTTCGCCGACCGCCAGCATGACGATCACCGACGCCACCCCGAGGACGATGCCCAGGGCGGTCAGACCGGACCGCAGGCGGTGCGCCGCCAGCCCGCGGACGCCCAGGCGGACGGCGTGTCGGAGGGAGCCGGCGGAGATCATGACGCCGGTCCGGCCGAGGTGCTGTTACCGCCGCCGGGTTGCGGCTTGGCGTTCTTCAAGTCTTTGGCCGCCCGCCCGCGGGCGTCCAAGGCCACCGCGTCCCCGTCGTTCAGCCCGCCCAGAACCTGCACGAACTGGTCGTTCGACTCGCCCACCTCGACCTGTCGCCGCTCCACCTTCCGCCCGGCCAGCACGTACACCACCCGCCCGCCCTCGTACTCGGTGACCGCCGCCACCGGCACCACCTGGGCGTTGGTGAGGGTGTTCACCAGGATCTTCACCTCGGCCGACATGCCCGGCTTCAGCCCGGCGTCGGTCGGCAGGTCGTCGATGGACACCTCCGTCTCGTACTGCTTCACCCCGCCGCCCCGCCACCCGTCCGCCTGGGCGATGGTGCCGATCTTCTCCACCTTGCCGTGCAGCAGGCGGTTGGGCAGGGCCTCGATCTGCAGCGTGGCCGGCATGTCCACCCGCACCTTCTTCACCAGTGACTCGTGGATCTTCACCTTCACCTTCATCTTGGACAGGTCGGGCAGGCTGAAGATGGGTTGCTGGTTGTACAACTGGGCGCCGGGGCGGATGCGGGACGACTCGTCCCAGTACCGGGCGTTGGCGTACACCACGATGCCGTCGGACGGTGCCTTGAGGGTACACCGGTCGATCTGCTTCTGGATGTCGTCCAGCGTGTCCTTCTCGATTTTGGCCGTCGCCTCGGCGGTGCGGAGCTCGCTCTTCGCCTTGCTCACCGCCGACTCCTGGGCGGCCTTCACCCGCGCAAGCTCCCGCACCGCGTCCTCGGCGTTGAACTGCAGTTCGGTCTCCTTCTCCTCTTTGGTGAACACCTCCAGCACCCGCAGTTCGGCCTCCGCGCTTTTCACGTTGTACTGCTTCTGCTGAAGCCCGAGTTCCTTCGCCCGAACCTGGCTCAGGTCGCCGAACCCCTTCTTCAACTGCTTGCGGGTGAACTCCAGGTCCTCCTCCGCCTCCACCATTTCTTTCTTCGCCAGTTCTAACTGGCCCTTCAGCTTCTCCCGGTCTTTGGTGTACTCGCCGTCCTTGTGCAGGTACTTCTTGAGCGCGATGGTCGCCTTCTTCAGCGCCAGTTCGGCCTTGGCGATCTCGGTGCCGGCCTTGCTCTCGGCCTGGGTCAGGTCGCTCTTGCACGCCAGCACCTTGCCCTCGGCCGCCTCCCACTTCACCCGCTGCTCGTTCTGCAGCTTGGTGAACTGGTCGGTGTCCAGTTGGGCCACCACCGAGTCCTTCTTGACGTGCGTGCCCTCGGGCACGATGGTGCTCAGTTTGGCCTGCCCGCGGAGTTCGCAGTGGACGGTGGTGGCGTCGATGCTCTCCAGCTCGCCGCGGTCGGACACGGTGATCTTCAACTCGTCCCGGGCGACGGCGGCGGTCAGCGGGACGTCGCCCCCCTCGTTGCTGAACAGCGAGGGCAGGTACGTCCAGCCGGTGTACCCGACCCCGCAGGCGAGCGCCAGGCCGATCCCCAGCTTGGCGAACGGGAACCGCTTCCGCCTATTCGCGGGGGAGGGGGGGGAGTGCAACGGGGGTAGGATCGCCACTGGCGGGCGGGCGGGCGGCGGGGCCGGGGTCGGGTCGGGGTGGAGCAGCATTGGTGGGGAACCCTCGGGCGTCCAGTTGCATCTGTTCCAAGTTTAGCAGCAGTTGCACCCGCTGCTGCTCATACCGGAT
>CANJKY010000180.1 GCA_947474875.1 Gemmataceae bacterium | reverse complement strand
CCACGTCCGCCAACCCGGTCAGGCCGAACGACTGGACGATCACCGGCGTGCCGCGGTGCCTCTGAATCTGCTCGGTCGCCCGCTGGTACGCCGGGAGGTCGAAAGCCGCTCCCGGCTGGTCCTTCACGAACGCCCCGGCGACGAACTCCTTTCCGCCGAGCAGGGCGGCGGTCTCGGCCAGCGCCCGCTCCTTCGTGTCCGGGTCGATCAGGTTGCCGTACCCGGTGTCCATGTTCACCGCCGGGACGAGGCCGGCGGCGGCGGTGCGGGCGACGTGGTCGCGGAACCCGGCCCAGTCCACCGCCCCGTCCGTGGTGAACGGGAGCAGGATGGCGGACATGCCGACGATCCGGCGGCGGGGGCGGACGGTGGGGGTGGCTTGGGTCACGGGTCAGTCCCGCTTGCGGGGGCGGGTGTGGTCGTCTTCGTAGGCGTTCACGATCTTCTGCACCAGCGGGTTGCGGACGATGTCCGAGTCGGCCAGGTGGAGGATGCCGATGCCGGGGATGTCCTTCAGCCGCTGCACCGCGTCGGCCAGCCCGCTCTTGATGGTGCGGGGCAGGTCCACCTGGGTCATGTCGCCGGTGACGATCACCTTCGAGTTGAACCCCATGCGGGTGAGGAACATCTTCATCTGGGCGACGGTGGCGTTCTGCCCCTCGTCCAGGATGATGCACGCGGACGACAGGGTGCGGCCCCGCATGTACGCCAGCGGGACGATCTCGATCACCTCGCTCGCCATGTACTTCTCGACGGTGGCCGGGTCGAGCAGGTCGGCGAGCGAGTCGAACAGCGGGCGGAGGTACGGGTTGATCTTCTCCTTCAGGTCGCCGGGCAGGTACCCGAGCCGCTCGCCGGCCTCCACCGCCGGCCGCACCAGCACGATCTTCTTCACCGCCCCGGACTTGAGCAGCGTGACCGCCCAGCCGACGGCCAGGTACGTCTTGCCGGTGCCGGCCGGGCCGACGCACACCACCACGTCGTTCTGCTTCATCGCCTGCACGTACCGCCCCTGGCCGTCGGTGCGGGGCCGCAGGTACTTGCCGTGGTCGGCGGTCGGGGCGGCCGGGCCGCGGGCGTCCCCGCCCTTCACCACGTCGATGACCGCCTTCACGTCGTCGGCGGTCAGCTTGCCGTGCTTGCGGTAGATGTGCCGCAGTTGCTCGAACACCCGCGCCGCCTGGTCCACCGCCTCGTCCGTCTTGCCGGCCAGCCGCAGCACGTCGCCCTCGCGGGTGACCACCTTCACCCCGAGCGCGTCTCGCACCGTCTGGGCGAACTGGTCCCGCGGCCCGCCCAGGGCGGTGGCCTCCTCCCGGCTGTCCAGGGTGAGGGTGCGGGTGAACGGGAACTGGGTGTCGGCCATGAAGCACTCGCTACGCGGCGGAGAAGGACGGACAACGCGGGCGAAGGACGGTTCGGGTTAATTCTGCACGGCAAACCACACGTAAGCCACCGGCGCGGCGAAGAGGACCGAATCGAACACGTCCAGCAGCCCGCCGAACCCGGGCACGGTCTGCGAGGCGTCCTTGGTCTGCCCGTCGCGTTTGATGAGCGACTCGGCCAGGTCGCCCAGCACGCCGACGAACCCGACGACGACCCCGAACGCCACCGCCTCGCCCCACCCGTACCGGAACGCCGGGCCGACCCCGCTCACCAGCCCGAACCCGTGCAAGAAGCAGGCCGCGAACACCCCGCCGGCGAACCCGCCGGCGAACCCCTCCCACGTCTTCTTCGGGCTGAGCCGCGGGGTGAACGGGTGCCGGCCGAGCAACCGGCCGACGAAGTACGCGGCGATGTCGCAGCACTTCGGCACGAACACGGCCAGGGCCAGGTACACCGCCGGCACATGCGGGTGATCGGCGTCAGGCGTCAGCCACCGCAGCTTTACGAAGAACCCGGTGAGCAGGCCCGTGTACGCCATCACCAGCACCGCGTGGGCGATCCTCGTCACCGAATTCCCGCTACCGGTGTACCGGTACATCTCCACCAGGAACGCGGCCAGCACGCACCCGGCGAACACCAGGGCCACCGGCTCCCACGACCGCGGGCCGAACCGCCCCAGCCCCGGCACGGTGCCCACCCCCGCCTGTACGAAATGGACGGCGAGCAGGGCGGTCACCCCGAGCAGGCACAGCCCGCGGTGCGGGCGGTTCGGCTCCGGGATGATGCCCACCAGCTCGCGGGTGGCGAAGAACCCGGCAGTGAGGGTGAGCACTCCCAGGAACGGGAGCACCGGCCGGCCGAGGGCGTCGGACAGCAGGGCGTCGCCGAACAGGATGGCCATGACGCCCGCGGCCATGAGCGAGCCGGCGATCAGGCGGTGTTTCAGCATGTGGGCGGGGGAAGGCTCCGCGGGATACGCAGACAGGATAGCGACCGGCCGTCACACCGCCCCGCGGAGGTTGGTCAGTCCGCCGAACCGGCGGTCGCGGGCGGCGAACTCGCGGCACGCCTGGTGCAGGTCGGCGGGGGTGAAGTCCGGCCAGCACTTGGGCGTCACCCACAGCTCGGCGTAGCTGATCTGCCACAGCAGGTAGTTGCTGACCCGCATCTCGCCGGCGGTGCGGACGAGCAGGTCCGGGTCCCGCATGCCGGCGGTGTACAGCGAGTCGGTGACGTGCTGCTCGTCGATGTCGCCGGGCTGGAGTTCGCCCGCCTTCACCTTCTCGGCCAGCGCCCGCACGGCGTCCACGATCTCGGTGCGGCTGCCGTAGTTGATCGCCAGGCACAGGGTCAGGCCGGTGTTGCTCGCCGTGAGGCGGATGCTCTCGTCCATCTCCGCCTGCACGTCCGCCGGGATGCCGTCCCGCCGGCCGATGATGGCGAACCGGATGTTCTCGTCCAGCAGCAGTTGCCGCTCGTCCAACAGGTACTTCTTGAGCAGCATCATCAGAAACGCCACCTCATCCGGTGGACGTTTCCAGTTCTCCGCGCTGAAGCAGTACAGGGTGAGTTGGCCGAGACCAAGTCTACAGCACTCGGTGACAATCTGCCGCACCACGTCCGCCCCGCGGAGGTGGCCCTCCACCCGCTGCCCGCCGCGTTCGACCGCCCACCGCCCGTTCCCGTCCATGATGACCGCCACGTGCCGCGGCAGCCGCTCCGGGTCCACCCCGACCGAGCGGCAGTAGGCAACGGAATTGTGATCTGGAGGGGGCATAAGAAAATTAACCACAGAGGCACGGAGAGCACAGAGAAAGTAAAGTTTTGTTCTGCTCTGTGCTCTCCGTGCCTCTGTGGTTAATCCTGCTTTATTTCATGTGAATGGTCTGGTCGCGGTCCGGGCCGACGGACACCACGCTCACCGGCAGCCCCACCAGTTCGCCGATGCGGTCCACGTACCGGCGGGCGTTCGCCGGCAGGTCGGCCGGTTTGCGGCACGTCGTCAGGTCTTCCGTCCAGCCGGGCAGGGTCTCGTACACCGGCTTGCACCGCTCCAACTGGAACGAGTCGCTCGGGAAGTGATCCACCCGCTTGCCGTCCAACTCGTAGGCGGTGCAGATCTTCAGCTCGGGCAGGCCGCTCAGCACGTCCAGCAGCATGACGGTGATCTCGTCCGCCCCGGCCAGCGCCGCCGTGTACTTCACCGTCAGCGCGTCCAGCCAGCCCACCCGCCGCGGGCGGCCGGTGACGGTGCCGAACTCGCGGCCGATCTTGCGGATGCGATCACCCGTGTCGTCCAGCAGTTCGGTCGGGCACGGGCCGCGACCCACCCGCGTGGTGTACGCCTTCACCACCCCGATGATGCGGGTGACCGCCCGGCTGGGCACACCGGTGCCGCTCCAGATGCCGGCCGGCAGGCTGTTGCTGCTGGTCACATACGGGTAGGTGCCGTGGTCCACGTCCAAGAGCGACCCCTGGGCGGCCTCGAACAGCACCTGCTTGCCGGCCTTCAGCGCGTCGTGCAGCAGTCGGGCGGTGTCGGTGATGTGTGGCTTGATCTGCTCGGCGTACCCGAGGTACTCGTCGCACAGCCTGTTCGCGTCGAACGTCTTCAGGCTGTCGGCGTGGCCGTTGGCGAACGCCGTCAGCAGCCGGTTCTTCACCGGCACGATCTGCTTCAGCCGGTCCCGCAGGTGCGTCGGGTGCAGCAGTTCGCCGACGCGGATGCCGTACCGCCGGCCGACCTTGTCCTGGTAACACGGGCCGATGCCGCGGCCGGTGGTGCCGATCTTCCCGTCCGCTTCGGCCTCGGCCACCCGCTCCTCTTCCATGTGGTACGGGAAGATGACGTGCGCGTGGTCGGACACCACCAGGTTCGCCCCGACCGGCACCCCGCCGTCGCGGAGCTTGCCGACTTCTTCCAGGAACCGCGGCGGATACACCACCACCCCGTTGCCGATGACCGAGGTGACGTGCGGCTTGAGCACACCCGTGGGGAGCAGGCTCAGGGCGAACTTGCGGTCGCCCCAGACGACGGTGTGCCCGGCGTTCGCCCCGCCGTTGAACCGCACCACGAACTGGTGCGAGTCTGAGAGCAGATCGACGATCTTACCCTTCGCTTCGTCGCCCCACTGCAGGCCGACGACACAGGTGGCAGGCATAACGTCCTTCGGAACGGGCACGGGCAGCGCAGTACCAGTTCAACGATAGGGGCGGGGGGAGGGGCGTCAAGCGGATGTCTGTGAGTGGTAGGCACACTCCGTGTGCCGTCATCCGGAACGGCACACGGAGTGTGCCTACCACTCTGAAATCACTCCTTCACCACCTTCGACCCCTTCGGGCTGGGGAACACGTCGCTCGCCTTCAGCTTCGGCGCCTTGGCGAACGGGTTGTACAGCGGGTCGCCGATGAGCGTGGTCATCCAACTGGTGAGCAGGGTGGTTCGGGCGTAGCACTCGACCAGGGTGTACTCGCCGGTGACCAGGAAGCCGAAGAACTCGGCCGGCTTGGGGAACCCGACGGTGTACGGCTCGCCCACCGGCCCCATCGTCGCCGCCACCCCCTTCTTCAGCAGGTTCGGGCACCACACCGGGCTGTCCTTCCGCCGCAGGGTGGTGGCCTCGCTGCTGGCCAGGTGCCACGCCACCGCCCCCTTCACGAACGTGCAGGAATCCACGAACTTGGCGTGCGAGTACCAGCCGGCGTACAGGGCGGCGTCCGGGCAGGTGCCGGGGGCGAACACCGCGTCCTTGTCGTCCAGGGTCACGTCGAACCCGGCCGCCGTCATCAGCCCGGCCGCCTCGCGGAACGACTCGTCGTACCCCTCGTACCCGGTCCACTGGTTCGGCTTCCTCACGTCGAACTTCTGCCCGCGGGCGTCGAAGTACGCCTTGCCGGTCAGCCCGCTCGCTTCCGCCTCCACCGAGTCGTCCACCAGCCGCCTGGCGATCTCCGGCGTCGGCCCGTCCAGCCGGCAGGCCATCACCACCGGCGGGGACTTCTTCCGCGCCTCGTCCGACACCTGCCAGTACAGCGGGTTGTACACCCACCGGGTCAGCTCGTACTTCGGCCACCACAGGAGCATCAGCTCGCTGTCCACCGCGGCGGCGCTCCAGGAGTGAGCCAGCGGGGTCACCTTGCGGTCCAGGTCGCCCACCTTCCGCCGCGCCGCCGCGATCACGTCCGCCGCCGCCTTGTCCTTCTGGAGTTGCTCCAGTTCTTTCTTGGCGGCGTCCAACTCCGGCCGCAGCCGGCTCAGTTCCACCTGCTCCTCCTTCGTCGGCAGTTGGTCGCCGACCCGCAGCGGCACCCCGTACACCACCAGGATCACCTTGCAGGCCTCCTTCTTGTCCTTCAGCGCCTCCCGCAGCGGGCCGGCCAGTCTGGCCTCGTAGTCCACGCGGGTGATGTCCTCGATCTTCGGCAGGCTGAGCTTGATCAGGTTCTCCTTCGGCACCTTCCGTTTGGCCAGGTAGTGTTCGGCCACCGCCACCGACTCGGGCATGTCCTTGTTGGCGACGACGAACACGTCCTTCGGTTCGAGGGCAAGGGTGGGTGTGGCGAGCAGCAGGGCGAACAGGAGAGCGAGACGCATGAAGGAACTCCGGAAGGACCGAACTCGTGGGCTTGTTCTTCGCCGCGACCACCGGGAGCGCCCGAGATTACTCCGCTCCCGGTGGTCGCGGCGAAGATGAATAGATCACCCCCCCGACCGCTTCACCCTGTACCCGATCTTCTCCAGTTCGGCCGCCACCGTGTCGCGGTGGTCGCCCTGGATTTCGATCCGCCCGTCCTTGGCCGTGCCACCGCTGCCGCACTTCGTCTTCAGCCGGGTGGCCAACTCCTTCAGCGCGTCGTCGCTCAGGGTCAGGTCGGACACCACCGTCACGCCTTTCCCTTTTCGTCCCGCGGTCTCGCGGCTCACCTTCACCGTGCCGAGCGACTTCGGCTTGGGCGGCGGGGCCGGCGGTGGGGGAACGTAGGCGGCGCCCCCGCCCATCACCTCGGCGAGCAGTTGGGGCATCCGCGGTTCCGGGTCGCCGGCCGACCACACGTCCGCTCGGGGGAAGCGTTCTCGCACGGCCTCATCCCAGGCGATCAGCCGGACGGCCGCACCCGCCTCCGCGTCCGTCACCACGTCCGGGGCTTTCGCCGCCACGTCGAAGCTGGATCGGAACAGCCCGGCGGCCCGGCCGAACGCTTCCACCGCCTTCGCCCCGAGCGGTCCGCCGTCCAGGAACAGGATCGCCTTTTTCATGACACCCCGGCGGGCGCTATGTAAGTTGTTGGGGGGCACCAGGAGAAGGACGGCAGGCGTGTCGGACCACCCCCCATCCCCGGACAATCGGTTGTCGCCGGCCGCCGCCCGGCGGCTGAGCGAGTACCTGCGGTTCGCCCGCGCCCTCACTTCTATAGACGGCACCGTGTCCAGCGTCGAGTTGGCCGGGGCGGTGGGGGTGAGCGCCGCCCAGGTCCGCCGCGACCTGGCCGCCCTCGGGCACCTCGGCCAGCGGGGGGTGGGGTACGAGGCCGCCGGGCTGGTGGCCGCTCTCCGCCGCACCCTCGGGGTGGACCGCCGCTGGCGGGCGGTGCTGGTCGGAGTGGGCAACCTCGGCCGGGCGCTGCTCAAGTACCGCGGGTTCGCCGACCACGGGTTCGAGATCGTCGGCCTGTTCGACACCTCCCCCGCCACCGTCGGCACGACGGTCGAGGGGCTGACGGTCGAGCCGGTGG
>CANJKY010000179.1 GCA_947474875.1 Gemmataceae bacterium | reverse complement strand
CCCTCCCGCGGCGTCCCGCCGCCGTTCGTGTCACGCTCGCCGCGTGTCTCGCCGCGTTCACCCTCACCGGCTGCGGGCAGAAGAAGAACGCGCCGACCGCCGTCGTGCGGGGCAAGGTGACAATCGGCGACCGCTCGCTCGGCGGCGGCACCATCGTCTTTCAACTGGTGGACTACCCGAACGTTCCGCACGGCACCGCGTACATCCGCGGGGATGGCACCTACGAGTCCAAGAAGAACGTCCCGGTGGGCAAGTGCAAGGTGATGGTGCAGACGGCGTACCTCAACCCCGTGCAGCCGCCGCCCAAGCCGACCGACCCGCCGCGGAAGTCGCCGGACGACTACGTCCTCCTGAGCGGGGACATGAAGACCGGCAAGGTGTTCACCCCGATCCCGGGCAAGTACGAGAAGGCGGAGAGCACCACCCTCACGTTCGACGTGCAGAGCGGGGAGAACACCTTCGACATCAAGCTGGACGAGAAGTGAGCCGCGGTCCCAGGTCTTAAGCCGAACGAGCCGCGACCGCGAGGGAGCGGGGCATCTTCAAGCCCCGCTCCCTCGCGGTCGCGGCTCGTCACATCCGGTCGGCTAGCTCAGGCTGCTCTCCTGCTCGACGGCCACCGCCAGCTCGGTCAGCCGCTCGGCCGCCACCCCCACTCGCTCGAAGCACTCGGCCACGATGCTGTTCGGGGTGCTGAACGTGGTGATCAGCAGGTCGATGGTGGTGATGTGCGTGCGGCCGTAGTCCTTCGCCCGGGTGTGCGCCTCCCGCAGCAGGCGGATGACGTTGTCCGACAGGAACTCGCGGGTGAGCAGCAGCGGCGGCACCGGGTCGGCGTCCTGGTGGAACAACTCGCGGAACTGGTCGAGCAGGCGGGCCGGCTCCACCCCCAGGCGGAACGCCCACTGGAACACCGACGGGTCCGGGTTGCCGAGCAGGCCCATGAACACGTGCGGGGTCCGCACGCTGTCCCAGTTGGTGCTGCGGGCGTGCCCGAGCGAGTCGTGCAGCGCCACCGCGGTGGCCTCGTCGGTCACGTCCACCCGGACGTGGCCGCTGAGTGCGAAGATGTCGTCGTCCGACCGGTCCGACATGACAGAACCCCCGGCGAGGCGGGGCGAGGCCCGCGGCGGTGGCGGATAATAGTTGGATTATGGTCACCCCGCCCGACGGCCGCAAGGGTTGTATGTCCGGGGTGCAGATTTTCGCCCGCGGCATGTCCGAGATGGCGGCGGCGGCGTTCGATCGGTTAACGGTTGACACCCGGGCCGGAGTTTTCGTCCGCTGCGGGATGAAATCCGGCCGGCCGCGAACGTCTTTCTGAGAGTGGTAGGCACACTCCGTGTGCCGCTCGTGGTCACGGCACACGGAGTGTGCCTACCACTCTCGGCCGCCAGCCGCCCTCTTTCCCACCGGTCCGGCACCCGTTACTCTGTCCACTCCGGTACCGACCCCTCACGCGTCGCCCGCCATGCCCGTCTCCGCCGAACAGTACCTGTCGCTGCGGGCCGTCCTGGGCGACCACCTGCTCTTGTTCGCCCCGGAGGTGCTCGTCGCCGGCACGGTGTGCGTGCTCCTGCTCCTCCGCCTGTTCAAGGTGTTCGACAAGCTACACCTGAACCCGGTGGCCGCCGCCCCGCTCCTGGTCGCCCTGTTCCTGCTCGGCACCCAGTGGGACGCATTCTTCGACGGCACCGCCGGGGCCACCGCGTTCTCCGGCCTGATCCGCCTGGACCCGTTCGCCGCCTTCCTCCGCGGGCTGCTGCTGGTGTTCGCCCTGCTGGCGCTGCTGCTCGGGCGGATCACCGGCCTGCCGGACGCTGCCGACTCGGCCGACTACGCCACCTTGCTGCTCGGCGGCACCCTGGGCATGATGCTGATGGCGTCGGCCAACCACCTGCTGATGGTGTTCCTGGGGATGGAGATGGCGAGTTTGCCGTGCTACGCCCTGGCCGGGTTCCTGAAGGGGCGGCGGGCGGGCAGCGAGGCGGCGCTCAAGTACGTGCTGTACGGGGCGGCGGCGTCCGGGGTGGCGCTGTACGGCATCAGCCTGCTCACCATCAAGTTCGGCGGCGGGTCGTTCGACGCGGTGGCGAAGGGGTACGCCGACTTGGCCCGCATCGGCTCGCTCGACGCCGTCACCGCCGCCGGCACCCTCATGCTCCTGGTCGGGTTCGCGTTCAAGCTGTCGGCCGTGCCGTTCCACTTCTGGTGCCCGGACGTGTTCGAGGGGGCGGCGGCCGAGGTGGGGGCGTTCCTGTCGGTGGCGTCGAAGGCGGCGGCGGTCGGGCTGACGGTGCGGTTCCTGATGACCCTGCACGGGGCGTGTGCGGACGTGACCTTCGTGCCGAAAACGATCGGCATCGGGGTGATGGTCGTGGCGGCCCTCACGGCCACCCTCGGCAACCTGGCGGCGCTCGCCCAGACGAACCTGAAGCGGATGCTGGCGTACAGCACCATCGCCCACGCCGGGTACATGCTGATGGCGGTCGCCACGTTCACGTCTGACGGGGCAGCGGCGGCCCTGTTCTACCTGGCCGGGTACCTGCCGACGAACCTGGGGGCGTTCGCGGCGGTGGCTGCGGTCCGCACCGCCACCGGCGGGGAGACGCTCGACCACTGCCGCGGGCTGGCGAAACGCAGCCCGGCGACGGCGGTGACGCTCACCGTATTCCTGCTCAGCCTGCTCGGCCTGCCGCCCCTGGTCGGGTTCGCCGGCAAGTTCCAGGTGTTCGAGTCGGTGTACACGGCGGGGCAGGGGTTCGGCCGACTCGGGCTGACCGGGCTGGAGGGCGGGTTCTACGCGCTGCTGGCCGTCGGGGTGGTGAACACGGTGGTGAGTGCCGGGTATTACCTGCGGGTGCTGAAGGCGGCAGTGCTGGATGACGCGGACGCCGAAGCCCAGGGGCAGCCGTCCTCGGGTTTGACCGCCTTCCTCCTGCTACTGGCGGCGGCGGTGCTGGTCCTCGGGCTGGCGTGGAACCCGCTGCTCGCGCTCACGGCGAAGGCGGTGGAGGCGATGCCGGGGAGGTGACGGCGATGACCACCGCTCAGTTCAAGCTGCTGATGGAGCATTCCGTCACCACGGTCGTCGTTGTTGGATCTGTCTTCCTGATCGGTTGGGACTTGCTGAAGTCGATGCGTCGGAAGGGCCGGTATCGAATGGCTTTTCACGGGCATTTCGTCTGGTACTGGATGTTGCTCGGCAGCTTAACCGGGATGGTACTCGCTGCTTTTACGGGCGACCCGCGATCTGCTTCTGGCCCGTTTCTCGGTTTATGTTTGCTATCCACGTGGGCGCTCGGAATGGTTCACGGCCTCGTCATGCTGCCCTTCTTTCGGCCCCCCGTCCCGCCATCGCACGATCCGGATGCTGATTGATATTGGGTAAATTCTGCTTTGGACCGCGGCCGTCCCGGCCGCAGCGGGCCGGAGGCCCGCGGTCCAAGTACGCCCCAGCCTACAGTCGCCCCGATTCCGCCATCCTCCCCCTTGCCAACCCCCGCACCGCCGGCATAATCACAGTTTCGCGTATCACCCCCCTGGCAGCCTGCGAGGGTATCGCGGACCGTCCGCGAGAGAGCCGCTTGCCGCCCGAGGAACAACCCGTGTCGTCACTCGTCTCCCTGGCGGTGCAACCCCGCACCACCACCGGTACCCGCGCCGCCAAGAAAACCCGCGCCGCCGGCATGATCCCCGGCATCGTGTACGGGCACAAGCAAGACCCGGTGGCCGTGGCCGTTCCGGCGAAGGAACTGGACCACGCCATCCGCGTGCAGCACGCCCGCACGTTCGAGATCGCCGTCGGCGGGAAGAAGGAAACCGTCCTCATCCGCGAGTTGCAGTGGGACCACCTCGGCAAGGAGATGTACCACATCGACTTCTGGCGGGTGGACGCGAGCGAGCGGGTGAAGGTGACGGTGCCGGTGGAACTCCGTGGGATTCCGAAGGCGACCGGCGGCGGGGTGCTGGAGCAGCCGCTGCACACCCTGCACATCGAGTGCCCGGCGCTGAGCATCCCGGAAGCCATCCGGCTGGACATCACCAACCTGACCCTCGGCGCCCCGATCCACGTCCGCGAACTCAGCCTGCCCGAAGGGGTGAAGGTGTTCGAGGCGCCGGAGGCCGTGGTCGTGCAGCTCAAGCTGCCGGGCGCAGAGGAGCCGACCGAAACGACCGACGCCGGCGCCGCCGAGCCGGAAGTGCTAACGGCCAAGAAGCCGAAGGAAGGCGAGGAGGAGTAAGGCGGACCGATGCCCCAGGGCTGACGCCCTGGGCTACGTCCGGCGGTCCCTCCGGGACGCAAGACCATCAGTTGCTTTCGCCGCGGAGCGGCCGGCGGATGTAGCCCAGGGCGTCAGCCCTGGGAACTCGAATGAAACTCGTCATCGGCCTCGGCAACCCCGGCCGGCAGTACGCCGGCACCCGACACAACGTCGGGTTCGACGTGATCGACTACCTGGCCAGCGGGCCGGGGGTGGGTCCGGCGAGGGCGGCGTTCCAGTCCGAGGTGGCCGAGTTCTCCGAGGGCGGGGAGAAGGTGCTGCTGGTCAAGCCGCAGACGTACATGAACCTGAGCGGGCGGGCGGTGCGGGCGGTGGTAGACTTCTACAAGCTGGCCCCGGCCGACCTGCTGGTGGTGTGCGACGACTTCAACCTGCCGCTGGGCAAGCTGCGGGTGCGGACGAAGGGCAGCCACGGCGGGCAGAACGGGCTGCGGAACATCCAGGAGCAACTCGGCACCGACGAGTACGCCCGGATGCGGGTCGGGGTCGGCCAGCCGGGGCCGGGCGAGGCGGTGGACCACGTGCTCAGCCGGTTCAAGCCGGGCGAGCGGGCGGTGGTCGAGGAGGCGGTCGCCGCCGCCGCCGCCGGCGTGCTGGTGTGGCTGCGGCAGGGCGTCGAGGCGTGTATGAACCGGGTGAACGCACCCGGCGAGGACGGCGGCGGAAAGGAAAAAGGAAAAAGGAAAAAGGAAAAAGGGAAGGCAGAGGAGAAGGACGGGAAGCCGCCGGAGCCGCCGAAGGAGACCCAGGGCTGACGCCCTGGGCTACGTCCGGCGGTCCCTCCGGGACGCAAGAGAAAGACTGTCTGCCGCCGCGGAGCGGCCGGCGGATGTAGCCCAGGGTGTCAGCCCTGGGTCGCGATGAACGAGGTTGCTCCTCGACCCAGCCGGGTCGAGGTCGAACGGGGCCGGGCGGCCCCGCGAGCCACAGCACCACCCGCGGCCGCCGGCCGCGGGTTCACCACGAGGTTGCCATGCCGATCGAATTGTACGAGACGATGTACGTGCTGGACGCCGGGAAGATGTCCACTGAGGCGGATGCCGTCCGGACGGCCCTGCACACCGCCATCGAGAAGCAGGGGGGCGAGATCCTCGTCTCCCGCCCGTGGAACGAGAGCCAGAAGCTGGCATTCCCGATCAAGAAGCAGAAGAAGGGGTACTTCCACATCGCGTACTACCGGATGGAGTCGACCAAGCAGGCGGCGATGGAGGCCGACCTGCGGCTGTCCGCCACCGACTACCTGCTGCGGCACCTGACCTCGCACGTCGACCCGCGGTACGCCGACGTGATGCTCCAGATCGCCCGCGAGGAGCAGGGCAGCGCGTTCGCCCTCCGCGGGATGAAGGACGAGCCGTCGCCGACGGACATCACCCCGGCCGTCATCAACGACCCGGGCGCGGCCGGCGCCATGCCGGACATGGGCGGGCCGGTGCCGAACCTGAACGGCGGCCCCGCCCCGGCCCCCCGTCGCCCCCGCCGCGAGGCGGCCGAAAAGCCGGAGTGACCGCAACCGAGCTTGCGACGCCGGCCGGAATGTGGTCAGGTATTGCCGGAGCGGGTGCCTAACCCAAACTGTGCGAACTGAACCTCACCCCTAGCCGGCCCCGCTCCGGAGGTGGCTCGTGGCGACGCTGAACAAGGTGATGCTGATCGGCCGGCTGACGGACAACCCGGAACCGCCCCGCGTGCTGCCGAACAGCGGGAGCACGGTGGTGAAGTTCCGGTTCGCCGTCGGCCGCAGCCGCAAGAACCCGCAGACCGGCCAGTGGGAGAACGACCCGAACCCGCTGTACATCGACTGCGAGGCGTTCAGCCGGGCGGACAACAGCCGGCTGACCGACATCATCACCCAGTACTGCTCGAAGGGGTCGCAGATTTACGTCGAGGGACGGCTGCAACTGGACACCTGGGACGACAAGAACAACCCCGGGCAGAAGCGGTCGAAGCACAAGGTGGTGGTGGAGAACATCCAGTTCCTGGACTCCCGCGGGGGCGGGGGGGGCGGGGACGAGGGCGGCATGGGGATGGGGATGAGCGGCGGGGGTGGGGGTGGCATGGCCCGCGGCGGCGGTGGCCGCCCGGCCCAGCAGCCGGCCCGCGGTGGCGGGTACTCGCCGCCGCCGGACGACGGCCCTGGTGACGGCCCGGCCGGAGACGACATTCCGTTCTGATCTTTGAGTGGTAGGCACACTCCGTGTGCCGTGAACCAGCAACGGCACACGGAGTGTGCCTACCACTCAAAAAGCGAACCATCGCCCCCGCTGTGGGGGCGGCTTCTGGGGCGGGCCGACAACCCCCGCCTCTAACCCCCGGCCCAGCGAGCCAGGGGGGACAGAACCCGGGCGAGCCGACCCACACGACCGTGGTCGGCTTCGCCCATTTCCGAGAGTGACCTCATGGCGAAGACCAAGAAGGCGGACCCGAAGGCGAAGGCCGCCCCCGCCGGGCCGAAGCTGCCGGCCAAGAAGGTGCGGAAGCGGCAGCAGGTGAAGAAGGGGGCGCACGGCGGCACCCTGATCGTGCTGGTGGAGGACGTGGCGCACGTGGGCAAGGCCGGCGACCAGGTGGAGGTGAGGCCGGGGTACGCCCGCAACTACCTGATCCCGAACGGCATGGCCGTCGTCCCCACCCCGCACGACCTGAAGCTGCTGGAGCGGCACCAGATCAAGGTGACCAAGGCGAAGGAGGCGAAGATCGCCGACCTGAAGGTGCTGGCCGAACAACTGTCCCGCCTGCCGTCGGTCACCATCGAGGCCCAGGCGAACGAGGAGGGGCACTTGTACGGGTCGATCGGGCCGGGCGAGATCAGCAAGACGCTCAAGGGCAAGAACCTGAT
>CANJKY010000178.1 GCA_947474875.1 Gemmataceae bacterium | reverse complement strand
GGTCGTCGGTGATCTTCAGCTCTTTCTGGAGTTCGGCGTTGGTCAGGGCGGTCATGAAGATGGACTGCTGCATGCCCATCCCGCGGCCGCCGCCGCCCGGCTGCCGTTGGGCCTGCGCCCCGCCGGCCGCGACCGCGACGAGCGCCGCCGCCAGCACCCACTTCGCCAGTTTCGACATGATCGTCTCCTCACGAGGGGGAACCTGTCCGCTCCGGGTCGGGGCACACCGCCCGACCGCCGGGGCCATTCTCGCCGCATCTTGCGTGAGGAGGGATGAAAAGAAGATGAGAAACGCCGCCGCCCCGAATCCTGGGATTCGGGGCGGCGGCGTGGGTTCGCTCGGCGTTACTTACCGCTGCCGGGGATGGGCACCCGCGGGCTGCCGCCCGAGCCGGTTGGCAGTGCCCCGCCGGGGGCGCGGGGGGCGTCCACCACCTCGTCGGTCATCCCCAGCGTCTTCGGGTCCGGCGGGACGAAGAACTCCGGCTTGAACCCGTCCGGGTTCACCCGCGGGTCGTCGAAGTCCCACGTCTCCGTCTCCTGCCCGCCGGCCTTGGTGAGCACCACCCGCCGCGGGATGTACGCCCGCCCGCCGAACTTGGCCCCGCACAGCACCAGTTGGAGCGAGTCGAACTCCTCCTTGTCCACCTGGAACACCGGCTTCACCTCCAGGAACACGTAGTCCGCGTCCTGCTTGATGGTGGCCACCTTGAACCGGGCGGTCACCTGTTGGGCGGACATGCCGGACATGATGTCCAACAGCAGGTTGCCGCCGGCCCCGTTCGGCCCGACGGCCGCCGACCGCCGCTTCTTCGCCGCCCCGTCGTACTCGTACAGCATCTTGCCGGTGGAGATGTACATCTTCGAGTCGGCCAGGGTGGGCTGCTGGCCCTTGGGCAGCACCTTGGTCACGTCCATCCGCACCAAGTTCGGCTTCATCAGGTACAGGCGGGCGGTGAACTGCGCGTCCCGCTTGAGCTGCACCTCCCGGTGCATCATGGTGGCGTCGGCGAAGAACGTCTTCACGTTCTTCATCGCCCCCTCCCACCCGTCCAGGTGCTTCATCGTCGCCTCGTCCGGCTTCGGGATGGACACCGGCAGCGCCGAGGCGGGCGAAGACCCCTTCCCCCCGCCCGCCGGCTGCCCGCCGAACCCGCCGACCGGCTGGAGCGGCGGCTGGGTTTGCGGCTGCTTCTGGGCGAGGGCGAGCGGCGCGGCCGACAGCACCGAGGCCAACACGAATCCGGCGCGGCGCATGGACTACCCCTCCGGGTGAGTGATCCTCTGTTTCCGTGCCCGGCGACATACCCGAACCGGCCGGCCGGCGGAAGGCCGATTCGGGGCGAACCGTGCTTGCACTCGACGCCCCTGCCGGCCCCCGGTATGCCCCGGCTGGGGGTACGGTCTCGGGGGGGGGGCATTCTCGTGGCACGGACGCTGGGCGGACTGGTCGTGGCCGCGATCGCGCTGGGCGGGGTGGGGTGCGCCACCGTGGTGAGCGGCGGGGGCGGGCCGCAGAAGGTGACGGTGGTGAGTGACCCGCCCGACGCGGCGGTGAGCGTGGACGGGCGGTTCGTCGGCAACTCGCCGGTGAAGGTGCCGCTCGAACGCCGGGCGTCGCACACCGTCGAGATCACCGCCGCCGGGTACGAGACGGCCAAACTGGAGGTGACGTCGAAGTTCAACCCGTGGGTGATCGGGAACGTGGTGTTCGGCGGGCTGGTCGGGGTGGTGGTGGACGTGGTGACCGACGCCACCTACCGGCTGTCGCCGGACGAGTTGACGGTGCAGCTCCGCCCGACCGCCGCGCTCCCTAGCGGGAGCGCGAGGAGCGCACTTCCCACCCCCTCACCCGCCGGAGGTGCTGCGCCCCCGCCGGCGACCTCTCCCCCGCCCGCGGGGGAGAGGTGCGGAGTGACTGGCTCTTGCGGTGGCTTTAGCCCGAAGCCCGACGGCCCAACACCTCTCCCCCGTGATGCGGGGGAGAGGTCGGCACCGGGAGCGAAGCGCCGGGGACGGGTGAGGGGGTCTTCGGCCGCTGGGGGGGGGTACAATCCCCCCATGCCTGACCGCGAGTCGTTCGTCGCCGCCATCGCCGCCGCCCCGGAGGACGACCTGCCGCGGCTGGTGTTCGCCGACTGGCTGGACGAACACGGCGAACCCGAGCGGGCCGAGTTCATCCGGGCGCAGTGTGTCTGGATGTCGTCGCAGGATTATGACGAGAGGGAAAAGCTCGGCTCACGGGCCGCGGAGTTGGTCCGCGAGAACTGGCAGCACTGGTTCGGGCCGCTCCTCCAATCGCTCAACGGCTCACCGGACACCGACCGGAAATACGCGGTTGACATCTCGCACACCGCCGGCATGTCCGTGCAGGTTCGACTGAAACCGTTGGTATCCCACCTCCCCGTTCGCGAGTTGTTCGTGCAGCGCGGGTTCGTCCGCGTGTTGCACCTGGACACGTCCGTGCCTTCCGGTTCCCATTCGTTCGAGGAGGCGTTCCGGACCGAGTGCCCGGCCGTCCTGAGCGTCAGCCTCGGCGACGACCCGCAACACTGGCTGCGGTGGACGGAGCCAGCCCTCCGCCGGCTGACCGAACTGCACCTGTGGGAGGTGCGGGCTGAGAACGACACCGGCCCGCACCGCGGGGTGCCGGCCGTGTTCGACGACCCGCACCTGGCGGGCGTGCGGTCGCTGTGCTGGTACGCCGCGACGAGTCACAGCCTCATGTACGCCCTTGCGGTTCCGGCCGCGTCCATCCGGTCGAACGACCACCGCCGGTCGTTCGTCCACAGCCCACTTGCGTACCGGCTGAACGAACTGATGTTTTCCGCTCTGGATGAGGACGGGGTGCGGGCGCTCTCCCGGTCGGATCGGCTGCACCTGACGAAGCTGGACTTCCAGGCGGGGCCGGGCACTCCGGCGATGGGGCGGCTGTTGGCCGAGGCGGGGTTCGCCCCCACCCTGGAAGCCCTCCGCGTCAACGAAGGTCTACCCGACGCCGCCGTGGTACAACTGGCGTCGGGAACGCGGTGGCATCGCCTGAAAGAACTGGACCTGAGCTTGAACCGGTTGTCCGCGGCCGTACTCGCCCCGCTCGCCGCGGCCGGGTTCACCCCGTACCTGGAAAAGTTGGACCTGTCCGACAACCCGTTGTTCGACGGCGATGACGACTTGGACGGGCTGCGCGAGTTGGCGGCGGCCTTGAGTCCCGACCGCCTGCAACTGCTGCGGCTGACCCTCACCGGCCTGACCGCGGTCCCCGACTTCCTGGCGAACCGCTTCGGCGACCGGGTGCTGGTGTGACCGGAGGTGTTCCACTCGCTCCGTGAGTGGATCCGAAGACCGCTCACGGAGCGAGTAGAACACGGGTGGTCACGGGGTGGTGCGGGTGTCGCCGGCCGAGGTCAGCCCGGCGAGCAGGTGGCCGGCCCGCGGGCTGCGGCGGTACTCGAAGTCGGTGCCGTACCACGAGTAGTCGGCCGGGTGCAGGCACGGCCCCATGCTCCCCCACTTGCTCTCCACCACCACCGCCCCGTTCGCCTGCACCGCCCGCACCACCCCGGTGTGCAGCGGCTGTTTGCTGTCGTCCAGGTAGACGATCACGTCCCCGGGCTGCGGTTTGGCCACCTTCTCGTACCCGTTGTCCGCCCAGATCTTCTCCAACTGCTCCCCGCCGATGTGGAACCGGCCGCCGGCGAACACCCACCCGTGGCAGTTGCTGCGGTCGTCCGGCGCGCCGGTGCGGATCCACTTGCCGGTCAGGGCGGGCACGTGCATGGCCCGCTGCTCGGTGGCGGCCAGATCCTCCGGCCCCCGCGGCTCGACCGGCACCCGCACCTGCACCGGGCTACCCTTGTCGGTGAGGCACGCCACCTTGGCCGGGGTGGTGAACGGCGCCGTCTCCTTGGTGATGGCCACCATCGTCTGGTTCGCCATCGCGTCCGACTCGCGGTCGTACCGGCTGTTCTCGACCAGCCACACCGCCCCCGCGGTGGCCGCCACCACCGCCCCGAACGCCCGCTGGCGGGCGGGCGTGGCCAGCACGCCGAACAACCCGGTTCGCGCCCGTTCGACCGTCAGCAACCCGACGGCGACCGACACCACCGCGGCCGCCGGCAGGGCGGCCGGCAGGAACAGGGCGAACCCGCCGCACACCACCGCGGCCGCGACCACCGCCAGGGCCGCCTGCGTCCACCACCGGCGGGGGGCGAACGCGGCCGAGCCGACGCCGTACACGATCAGCCCGGCACAGGTGACGCCGACGAGAGCGAAGCGGGAACACAGGTCGTCGATGGTCATCATCGGTAATTGCCCACACACGGCCGATGGCGGGAAGACCGCTGGTATGTATGGGAAGGTATACCCCGCGAATTGTGAGGGTTTACTGAGTCGGAAGTGAAAACAAACTCATGAGTCCACTCTCAGAATTCAGGCCAGAATGTTAAGGGGCGGCGCGGGTGATCCCACCACCGGTGACCGGCGGCAGCCCGGCCAGCAGGTGGCCGGCCCGCGGGCTGCGGCGGAACTCGTACTCCTGGCCGTAGGGGGAGTCGCCGGCGGCGTGTAGGAACACGCCCATCCACCCCCACTTGCTCTCCACCAGAACGGTGCCGTCGGGCAGCACCGCCTGCACCACCCCGGTGTGCCGCAGCAGGGTGTCGGCGCGGTACACCACCACGTCCCCGGCCTGCGGCTTGTCCACCTTCTCATACCCGTTCTCGCTCAGGATGGCGTCCACCTGCTCGCCAGACAGGTTGAACTGCCCGCCGGTGAACACCCACCCGTGGCAGTTGCTGTGGTCGGTCGGCGGGCCGCGGCGGATCCACCGCTCGGAGTACTTGGCCAGCACCTCCCCCCCCCGCTCGTCGTCGGTCGCCTCGGTCGGCGTCCGCGGGTCCACCGGCACCCGCACCGGCACCACCGTGCCGCGGTCGGTGTACACCCGCACCGAGGCCACCGCCGTCGCCGGCGGCGTGTCCTTGTCGGTCATCTCGAACGCCTGGTCCGCCAACTCTTCCGACCGACGGTCGTACCGCCAGCCTTCGGCCACAAGCCCGCCCGCCGCCGCGACGGACACGAGCAGGCCTGCCACCCGCGGGCGTGCCAGACGGGTGGCGGCCGCGGCGATCATCGCCCGCACCGCCCCGACCGCCAGCACGCCGAGGGCCGCGGACACGCCGGCCGCCACCGGCAGCGCGTCCGGCACGAACAGGGCGACGCCGCCGCACGCCACCACCGCCCCGGCCAGAGCCACCGCCACCTGGGTCCCCCAGCGACGGGGGGCGAACGCGGCCGTGGTCAGTCCCCACACGAGGGCCCCGCCGCTGCACGCGAACACGAGGGCCAGGCGGCGGAACAGTTCGGCATCGGACATGGTGCGGGTCCGGGATGACGGTCGTCGGGCGAGAACAGGTATACCTCTCGGGCGGTGAGTCCCTCCTGAGATCGGGATGAAATCGCACTCATGAAAACCCTGTCATTTCAGGGGTTCGATCGCCCGCCGCGGGCCGTAACATGTCGGTATGAGCACACCCACCGCCATCGCCGCCAAGCGGGACCGCCTGCTCGCCGTCCTCCGCGACCTGCCCGGGGCGGCGGTGGCGTTCAGCGGGGGCGTGGACAGTACGGTGGTGGCGAAAGCGGCGGCGGTGGCGCTGGGCGAACGGGCGGTGGCGGTGACGGCCGACTCGCCCAGCGTTCCCCGGAGCGAGTTAGCCGACGCGCGGCGGTTGGCGGGGCTGATCGGCATCCGGCACGTGGTGGTGAGCACGGCCGAGTTCGACGACCCGAACTACCTGCGGAACGGCGGCGACCGCTGCTACTTCTGCAAGTCCGAACTGTACGCGCGGATTGAAACGCTACTGCCGGAGCTGGGCGTGCCGGTGATCTGCAGCGGGGCGAACCTGGATGACCGCGGGGACTACCGCCCCGGCCTGACCGCCGCCGCCGAACACGCCGTTCGCCACCCGCTCCAGGAGGCCGGGTTCACCAAGGCGGACGTGCGGGCACTGGCCGGCGAGTGGGGCCTGCCGAACGCCGACAAGCCGGCCTCCCCATGCCTGTCGTCCCGGCTGGCGCCGGGGCTGGCCGTCACCCCCGAGCGGACCCGCCGGGTGGAGGAAGCGGAGGTGTACCTGAAGGGCCTGGGGCTGACCGACTGCCGAGTACGGTATCACGACGGCGACCTGGCGCGGGTGGAGGTGCCGGCCGACGCCCTGCCCCGGTTCGCCGACCCGGCCACCGCTACCGCCCTGTCGGCGAAGCTGAAAGAGTTGGGGTTCCAGTTCGTGACGCTCGACCTGGACGGCCTGCGGTCCGGCAGCCTGAACCGCCTGGTGCCGCTGGAGGTCCGCCGCAAGTTCGGGTGACGACAGGCGAAAATCGCCGGTAGAATGCCCTCACCACCGGAGGGTGCGGGATGAAGGTGATTCTGGACGCCGAGACGCGGGCCAAGCTGCACGGCCTGGCCGAGCAGGTGGAACTGTACGACGAGGGCGGGCACCTGCTCGGGATCGTCGTGCCGACCGACCGCGGGACCGCCGGCCGGGTCGATCCGTTCACCGACGACGACATCCGCCGGGCGCTCGCGAACAGCGGGCCCGCCCGCCCGCTCGCCGACATCATCCTTGAACACAGCTGACACGCCCTGAACACCCCCCACCCGCCGCCGTCGCTTCGCTCCCGGCGACGACCTCCCCCGCAAGGGGGGAGGTCGAGGACGGCGAAAGCCGTCCGAGGGTGGGGGGATAAACTACAACCCCTACCTTCCCCGTTCCTTCACCGTCCCGCGTGGACATTCCGGCAGTCGCCGGTAGGATAAAGAATTCGCTCCGGGGTGCGGCGGGGGTCGCCGAACCCGGTCGCTTTTTGACCGCTCCCATACACTACGGGTGACACCGACGTTACCCGCCGGCGGGCAGTGTGCCGGCCGGATTGTCCCCTTACTCCCCGGCCGCGATCCGGGGCAGGCTGAACGATGCTCGACAAAGTACGCAACATCGGGATCATGGCGCACGTGGACGCCGGCAAGACGACCACCACCGAGCGGATCCTGTACTACAGCGGGACCAAGCACAAGGTCGGGGACGTGGACGACGGGGACACCACCACCGACTTCGACCCGCT
>CANJKY010000177.1 GCA_947474875.1 Gemmataceae bacterium | reverse complement strand
CGCCCCGGTGACGGCGACCACCATCAGCAGGTTCATGTCCGGGCGGAGGTGCTTCAGAGCAATCCACGCCTTGGGGAGGACGGTCCACACGCCGGCCAGGATGGCCACCGCGTAGAGTGCGATGACGAGAAGCGGTGGGCGGGTTGTGGAGTCCTCCATGAACGCCGCCCTCGCCCCGGCCAGGGCGGCGTGGAGAAGTACTCCGGCAAGCAGCAGCCCGCCGCTCGTTGCCGTCAGCACTGTGCGGCGGTTTCGCTCCCAGAACCCGTCGTCGCCCGCCGCGGCGGGCTCGTCCCGCCACGGCTGGGCGGTCATGCCGGTGCGGGCAACCGCTGCCTGGATCTGCTCGGCCGACACGCTAACGCCCGCGGCCACACTCATCTTGGCGTTGAGCACGTCGAACGACAGCTTCGCTTCGTCCCCCACGAGCGGCCCGAGCTCCCGCTTGAGAACGGTCACCTCCTCGGCGCAGTCCATGCCGTTGATGCGAAAGGCGAGGGGTGCAGATGGCTGGTTCATTGGCCGCTCCTGGAGACGAGGCACTCAGTCGCATTGCGAGCGAGTTACCGGTTGACACTCAATTAGTCGAAGCTACTCTAATTACTTAGTCTCGACTAATAACCTCGACTCCGTGTTGTTCGTGGTTAGCCGAGGCAGTTCCACTCCACCCCTGGAGACTGAAGCATGGCGTGCTTCAACACCCGCCTGGGACGACGCCGAGGGTTTACGCTGATCGAGCTGTTGGTGGTGATCGCCATCATCGCGATCCTCATCGGCCTCCTCCTGCCGGCCGTGCAGAAGGTGCGGGAGGCGGCGGCACGCATGCAGTGCCAGAACAACCTCAAGCAGATCGGCCTGGCGCTGCACAACTACGAGGGGGCAAACGGCCGTTACCCGGCCGGCTACCTCAGCACGCCGGGCGTCGGCTACCAGGACCCGCAGACCGGGGACTGGGGGCCGGGGTGGGGGTGGCTGGCGATCCTCCTGCCCTACGTCGAGCAGGGCAACCTGCACCAGTCGCTCCGCTGGGACCTGCCGTGCTGGGACGCGGCGAACTCGGCGCAGGTGAAAACACCGGTGCCGATCTTCCTCTGCCCGTCGGCGACGGGGAACACGCCGACGGTGGGCGTGACCGACATCAGCATGAACACGCTGAACAACGCCGTCTTCGCCCGCGCGAACTACGTCCACAACATCGGCTGGAACGACATCTGGTCGTCGCCCGCGACGACGAACTACGAGGACCCGGTCAAGGGGTGTAACGGGGTCATGTACCGTAACTCCAAGGTCAGGCAGGCAGACGTGACCGACGGCCTGTCGAACACGGTGTTTGCCGGCGAGCGCACCCCGTATCTCGCCGACGCGGTGTGGGCCGGCGTCGTCCCGGGGGCCAAGCACTACTCCTACAACGAGTTCGCCAGCTCCGGCACCGGCGGCACCGGCATCAACTACGACAACGCCGGCAGCTACGTCGGGGCGAACAGCGGCCCGTCCATCTACGAAGACCCGCAGATCATCCACCCGCCGAACTGGCCGGGCGGGCACACCGACCAGATGCACGCCCAGCACACCGGAGGGGCGAACGTCCTCATGGGGGACGGGTCCGTCCGCTTCTACCGGGACAACGCCCGGTTCTCCGTGTTCCAGGCCCTGTGCAGCCGAAGCGGCGGGGAGGTGATCGGTGACGACTACTGACACGCCCTGCATGGGGAGGGGCTGCCGCCGGGTGACGACGGCGCTCCTCGTATGCGTCTCGCTCGGCCTCGCCGGCTGCGGAAAGCCGTCGGAGGACGCCCGGCAGAACCGCCGGGTGGTGGATGCGGTGCTGACGGCGGTGACGGTGAAGAGCCGCAAACAGTTGGATAAGGACGCGGCCCTCTGGGACAAGCGGCTGGCCGATGGGCTGGTGTCCGAGCGCTGCCACCAGGCGGTAAAAGAGTGCATCGACAAAGCCCGGGCGGGGGACTGGGGTGGGGCCGAGGACGCTCTGTACAAGTTCCGGGAGGCCGAGCCGTTCCCGCGGTGACGGCTCACAGGTGCGTCTCCTGTTCGACGAAGCCGGGCGGCTCGGCCTGCACGGTGACGTGCGAGATCGGAAACGCTCCCGCCACCGCCTCGCGGACCCGCACGAGGATCCCGCCTAGATCCTCCCCTGCGGTCATCACGACGTGGACGCTTAGCGCATTTACCCCTGACGTGATCGCCCAGACGTGCAGGTCGTGAACGCCGACAACCCCGGGCACCTTGCCAATGGCGTCGCGCACGGCGGCCAGGTCGATGCCGGCCGGCGTTCCTTCGAGGAGGACGCCCACGGCGTCGGACAGGAGGCTCCAGGTCCGGGGCAGGATGAACAGGCCGATGACGACGCTAAAGAGCGGGTCCGCGTACCACCACCCGGTGGTGAGCATGACCACGCCGGCGATCAGCACCCCGACCGAGCCGAGCAGGTCACCGACCACCTCGAGGTACGCCCCCTTCATGTTGAGGCTCTCGCTCGACGCCTTTCGCAGCATCAGGATGCCGATGACGTTGACCACGAACCCGACCCCGGCGACGGCCATCATCGGCAGGCTGGAGACTTCGGGCGGCTCGCGGAACCGGCGGTAGGCCTCGAACAGGATGAAGAAGGACATGAGGAACAGCACGACCGCGTTGGCCAGGGCGGCGAGGATCTCCACCCGGTAGTAGCCGTAGGTGCGACCGGGTGTGGCCGGCTTGGACGACATCCACGCGGCAAACAGGGCGAGGCCGAGGCCGCCAACGTCGGTCAGCATGTGGGCGGCGTCGGCAAGCAGTGCCAAGCTGTTTGTGACCAGGCCGCCGACCACCTCGACGAGGAAGTAGGTGAACGTCAGCCCGAACACGACCCACAGCGTTCGGCGGTTCTTCGCGGTGACGGAGAGTTGTTCCATGCGCACTTCCTCGGTGTTGCAAGCGGGCGGCCATCGGCGTGCCGGTGTCGTTGATGTCCGCTCGCGCGACCCTATCACGAAGGCCGGGTCCGAACAGCATGAGCACCCGCACCCTCACGGCGGCACATCGCCGAACAGGCTCAGCCGCTGGACGGCCCGCCGCCGCTCAGCGTCTCGCACGAGCGGGTCGGCGTCCGCGTCGAGCCACACCCCGCCAGACGGCAGCCGGGCCAGAACCCGGTCGAAGTATTCCCGAAGGGCTGTTCCCGAGAGCGTTCGCCCCGCGCGGTGACTGACCGGGGCGGCAAATTCCAGCCGGGGGTGTTCGTCGGTGTTCAGCCGGCGGGCCGGGTCGCGGGGCCAGTCCCCGAGGTAGAGGGCGGGCAGGTCCGACCGAGTTCGCAGGTCGGGGTCGGGGCCGCCGGGCAGGGCGTTGAGTGCGGCCAGGCGGTCTTCGAGGCGAGCGGGGGCAGCGGCGAGCGGCCGCTCGCTGCCGACGAGGGCGACGATGGGGTACGTGGCGCTGTACTGCCCCCACCAGATCGTCGCGTGCGGGAAGGCGGACGCGAAGCTGTCCGCGATCAGCTCGAACTCCGCGGGGCCGAGCTGGTACAGGGCGAGCCACTGGCAGAATAACCCGCCGTCGTCGTTCAGCCGGCGTCGCACGGTCTGGTAGAACTCGGCGGTGTAGAGGTAGCCCGTCCGGCTCTCCCACGGCACGAACAGGTCGGAGACGATCACGTCGAACCGGCGGGTCGTGCGGAGCAGATAATGCCGGGCGTCGTCAGTGTGGACTTCGACCTTGGGGTGATCAACTACCCCCAGGTTGAACTCCGCCAGCAGCCGGGCCGCCTCGACGACTTCGGGGATCAGCTCGACGACGACCGCCCGCTCCACGTCCGGATCGACGACCGCCGGGGCGGCCGTCAGCCCCGTCCCTAGCCCGAGGAAGGCGACCTCGCCGGGCCGCGGGTGGAGGAGGAGCGGCAGGCGACCCTGCCGGTACTCCCGGACCGCGAACGCCGTCGAGCCGTGCCGGTAGTGCAGGTTCTGCCTCACCGCGAGCGACCCCGTCCGGGGCGCGCGGACGACATCGACCCACCCGTAAGCGCTCTCCCACCGTCGCACCAGTTCGGCATCGGCGTCCGGCTCCGGCGGCCCCGCGACCAACAGAGCGGTTAGCCCGCCCGTCGTCGCAACGACACCGGTAGCAAGTCTCACGCTCCCTCCTCGAACGAAGAGGACCGCCCCGGCGAGTGCGAACAGGAGGACGAGCCCCCCGAACGCCGCCCACAGCCCGACAAGCGGCGGCAAGAGGAAGCCGGCCGCGATCGCCCCCGCGGCCCCGGCCAGGGTGTTGACCGCCGTTACACGCCCGACCGCCCGGCCGCCGCCCGCCACCTCGATGGCAGCCGGGAGGGTCATGCCCAGGAGAAGGACGGGCGGGAGCACGAAGACCGCGACCAGGCCGAACACCCCGGCGAGGTAGCCGGCAAACGTCTCCCCGGACGAGAAGTAGCTCAGCCCCGTCGTCCGCGGGAAGGCGGCGACGGACAGGGCCAGGGCGAATCCACCGAGCGACAAAGACGCCGCCACGATTCGGCGGAGAGGGTACCGCCGGGCGAGTCGACCGGCGAGGATCGCCCCGACGCTCAGCGCGAGGAGGAAGGCGGCGACGACGGCCCCAAACGTGTACACGCTGTTGTGGAAGACGAGCGAGAACATGCGGGTGTAGAGCACCTCCAAGCCCAGCACGCCGAACCCGGAGACCGCCGCCAGGGTCAACCACGCCGACGACCCGTCCGTTCGGGTCGTAGTGACATCCACCTCCCCAAGCGCGTTCGCCCGATGCCGGGTGGGTGCCGCCATGCAGGCGACCAGCCCGCACGCCGCCGAGACCACGGCGGCCAGGAAAGAACTGGCCTGCACCCCCACGGCGACGAGAAGAACCGCGGAGGCCGCGACGATCCCGACCAGCCCGCCGGCGGTGTTCAGCCCGTAGGCGAGGGGGCCTCGCCGCCGGGTGCCGCTTGGGGTCAGTAGGCACTCCACCACCAGCGGCAGGGTCGCTCCCAGCGGGATCGCGGCCGGGAGCAGGGTCACGAAACACCACCCCGCCCGGCCGCCGGCCGAGCCGCGAAACAAGTCCCGCTCTCCCGCCTCGGCGGGCGAGCCGACCCAGTTCAGGACGGCGGGAACGAGGCACGCCCACGCCGCCGCGAGCAGCTCCGCCACGCCGTAGCCGAGTAGGGGCGACACCCGCCGGGCGAGCCGCCCGCCGAGGAGTTGACCGACCGCCATCCCGGTGAAGCAGGCGGCCAGAACGACCGCCGCCGCCTCTGCCGTCTGGCCGACCGCCTGCCCGACCAGGCGGGACCACGACGCCTCGTAGACGAGCGTGGCGACCCCCGACAGGAAGAACAGGACATAGACGAGGGCCGGGCGCGGGCCAGCTCCCACCCCCGCGTCTGCCCGATGAGTGGCGTCGCTCATTCTCCCCCCGACGGCGTTACGGACGGGGCTACCGTCATAGGCCCGGCCGGCCGGGAAGGTTGTTCCGGATCAGCCGGGCCGCCCTGACGGGCGATCCAGACGCCGAGCAGGACGAGACCGGTCAGAACCCAGACGGTCACGCCGACCCACCGCGACCCGCCATCCCGCCCGCAGCATCCCGCCATAGCGCACCTCCTCATCACGGGCCGTATGCGGCATGCACCGGATTACTTCTTCGGCTCGCCCGGTAGTGCATTACGCCGCACGCCCCCGGCCGCCGCATCGTCGGGCACGAGGAACCAGCCTTTGTCTGCCACCTTGAACCTGTAAATCCCTTCGGTGATGTCGCTTGACGAGGTGCCGAACTCCCCGCCGCGGTCGAACTCGACGCGGTAGACGGGCTTGTCCTTCAGCACCACCTCGGTGCCGGGCTTGATCTCGACCTCCCGCCTGTCAACGTGGACGTACACGGGCCCCGGGTACTCGGCCGGCAGGCGGAGCGTGACGCCGAGGCCGGTGTAGGGCGGGATGACGTTCGACTTGAGTGAGGTGGAGGACGTGACCGCTTCAGCCGGGGTGACGACGGGCGGTGAGATGACGACGGCGGGTTGGACGAGTGGGGCCGTTACGACAGGGGCCGATACGACCGGCGGGTAGGGGTACGCCGGGTAAGACGCTCCGGATTGGTAGGTGTACGGAGTGCCCATCCCGTAGTAGCCGCCCAGCGGGAGGGCGTGGATGTGCCCGTGAACGTGCCCGTAATAGCCGTACCCGCCGTGAACATATCCCCCGTGCCCGTAGCCGCTGTGTCCGTAACCGCCGTGCGAGTAGCCGCTGTGGCTGACGCCGCCGTGCCCGCTCACATGCCCGTGGGCGTGGCCGTGCTGGGCTTGAGCCACAGTCCCACCGGCCAGCACAGCGGCCGCGGCGGAGGCGAGAGTGAATAGGCGTTTCATACCTGACCTCTCAGAGTTTGAGTCTCGAAGACCGAACAGGTGGGGCGAGCGGAGAACGCCCGCGCGGGGTGTCGGCCGCGCGGGCAAAGACGGCTCGCGGCTACTTAAAGTCGCCCGAGTACGGTTTGGTGCCGACCTTACCGCTGATCGTGCCCTCCCACTTCAGCTCCTTCTTGAACACATCGTTCGTCGCGGTGAACTTGGTGGACGACCCCTTCGGGTCGTCCTTCTCCGGGGCCGGTTCGAGCTTGACGGTCGTCGCCGTCGGCGACGTCTTCAGGACGAGCGTCAGGCTCTTCGAGTCGATCGCCTTGAGCTTCTTCTTGTGCAGGTCGTCGTGGTTGCCGTACACGTAGACCGTTACCGTCCCGGCCGCCTTGTCCACCACGATCTCCGGGTGGTACTCCTCCTCGCCCCACTCGACCACGATCCCCTTGTGCGGCCCCTTGTGGTCGTCCGCACGCACAGTAGGGACCGCCAAAACGCCGATCAGCCCCGCCAGGGCCAGTCCGAAGATCGTCCGCATCTGAACCTCCTCGTTGTGGGAGGCGGGTCGAAACCCGCCTCGTCCTCTGCCGGTCGCGGAATGCGACCGGCGTGGTTCGCTCGGCCGGCCCGACGGGCGCGGCGTGTGCTTTTCTCACCTGCGGCCGGCTACACCAGCTCCCTCAGCTCCGCATATGTGAGGGGGTGCCGGAGCTTGAGCCCGGCCCAGTAGGTCGCCTGGTCCCGCACGGCACACCAGACCACATCGGCGACGAGCCGAAAGTTCCGGCCCCACGGCAGGGCCAGGACGACTTCGACTTCTTGCCCGGCGGAGACGGT
>CANJKY010000176.1 GCA_947474875.1 Gemmataceae bacterium | reverse complement strand
CCCGCCCGCCGGCCGGCACGTTCCTGCGACAACTCGGCGCCGGGGCGGTGATGGGTATCGCCGGGGCACTGGCGTGGCTCGGGCGACAACTCGGCGCGACCGGATTGGCCCGCGCCGGGGCGAACCTGGCGCGGCGGGCGATCGAGCGGGTACCGCGGCTGAGCGAGCGGGTGCTGGGGGCGCAGGAGGCCGCCTTGCGGGAACTGTTGCGGCAACTGCGGACGGGCGACGTGGAGAAGGCGCTGCGGCGGGCGCCAATTGCCGTCGCCGACCCGAACCAACGCGGCACGGTGGCCGGCGGGGCCAGCCTGGGCGACCACGACACCCGGTTCTCGCTGGCCGACCTGCTCCGCGGCGGAGGCGGCGGTGCGGCCTCGTTCTGGGCGGGCGGGGGCGACGTGTGGGGGCTGCTCCAGGCCGAGTACCGGCGGCTGGCCGAGGAGGCGGTGAAGCGGGGCGACTACCGGCGGGCGGCGTACCTGTGGGGGGTGCTGCTCCGCGACCTGCGGTCGGCGGCGAACGTGCTCAAGACCGGCGGGCTGTACCGCGATGCCGCGCTGCTGCTGCGGGACAAGCTGAACGACCCGGCCGGGGCGGCGGCGGCGTTCGAGTTGGCCGGCGAGTTCGACGAGGCGGTGCGGATGTACGACAAGGCAGGCGAAGACCTGAAGGCGGCCGAACTGCTCCGCCGCATCGGGGATGAAGCCCGCGCCGAGGCGTTCTTCCTGGCCGCGGCGGGCAAGCTGGGGAGCCGCCGCGAACACCTCCAGGCCGGCGACCTGGTCCGCGCCAAGCTCGGCCGAAGCGACCTCGCCAACGATTACTACCGAAACGGGTGGGTGGACGACCGGCCGGATTCCGTCACCTGCGGCGAACGGCTGATCGACGACAGCCTGGTGCGAGCGGATTTCGACAGCTTCGACGCCCTGCTCGACGAGGCCGTGCGGAAGTACGCCCCGGCGGACGCGCTCGACGCCGGCCGGTTCTTCAACTACGCGCTGCGGGTGTCACCCGACTTCCTGCCGGCCGAACGCCACGCCGACCTGACGGACCGCGTCCGCCTGCTGTTCGCCGACCACCTGCGAGCCGGGGGGCGGGCGAAGGCGAAGGTGGACGCCCTGTTCGGCGGGTGGGCGGCGTCCGTCCGCCGCGACGCCGCGTTTGCCGCTCACTTGCCCGCCCAGGAGGTTGCGGTGCCGAAGGCCAAGCCGCTGGCGGGCGGAACGATGCGGGCGGTGGCTTACTCGCCGGGCGGCGGGCGGTTGTTCATCGGCACCGACGACACCGTCACCGCGTGGGACGTGCGGACCGGCGCGTCCGGCGTGGTCGCCCACACCTGGAAGGGGGAGCTGCTCGCCGTGTGTGCGGACGACGCGGGGCGGCGGCTGTACGGCCTGCTCGACCAGACCGCCCACCTGCGGCTGATCGCCTGCCAGGTGCCGGCCGCCCCCGGCCAGGCGCAGGTGCTGGCGTCCGCCGACATCCCGTGCCGCGACCCGCGGTCGGCATTCCTCCAGCCGCGGTGTTTCGCCGACCCGATCGACGATGCTGTGGTGGTCGGGGCGGACGCTGAGCGGCGGGGGTACCACGCCACCACGCTCACGACCGTCTCCACCCGCTGGTTCCGAAACAACGGCGCCACGCACTGGATCGGCCAGACCCGCGACGTGTTCTGGGCGTGGGATGGCGGCATGCTGGCCGGGTGGCGGCGGCGGGGCCACGTGGGGGACGACTATTTCGTCAGCGTCTGGCAGGGTTCGCTCGGCTGGACGCCGGCCGCGGGGTTCGGCATCCAGCCGGCCGTGGGCTGGTTCGCCCCGGACGACACCACCCTGGTGCTGACCGGCGTCGGCATCGACGGCGAACTGCACCGCAGCGAGGTCACGTTTGGCGAGAAGCAACCCACCGTACCCCGTTACCACTCCGCATCCGACCCGGACGGGTGGGCGGCCGTCGCCCTGGTCCGCGGCACCCGCCTGGCCGCCGTCACCCGGTCGAGCCGGCTGTTCATCTTCCGACCGGTCGGCAACAAGCTGAAAGCGGTGGCCGGGCCGTTCCAGTTGGTCGTGCCGGACCCGATCGTCTACCTCACCTCACACCCCGCCTCGGACGAGTTGGTCCTCGTTACCACCCGCGGCAGTGTGCTGAAGATGCCGACCCCGACCGACGGCTCGGCTTGACCGGCTCACGCAGGCGGGCCGCGGCGACTTCCGGGTGGTGTAGGGTGCGGTCGGCCGGGGCGGTCCAGCCGCCGAAGAAATCGCCGAAGGCGTTCGCTTCCAACTCGGTCATCCATCTGGCTTAGGCGGTCGTCACCGCATCGTAATTGGCCGCGCCAGTTTTCGGGGTGTCGTTCCGGGATTGGGTGCGGCGCATGATACTGCTCGCCGACTTCGGCCGTAACGGCTTGCGTCGGCCCTCGGCGTAGGGTGGAATGGGACCATCTGATCCCGACATCTCTCCGCGATCCGTTCATGAATCGTCTCTCCGCCATCCCGCTCGCGCTACTGCCACTGGCCTTTGCCACAGCCGCCGATCTGCCGAAGAAGACGCTCCCGCTGCCCGGCGAGGCGTTCGACCTGTCCGGCCGCCCGGCCTTCCTCATCCCCGCCGCTGCCGATCCGCTTGCCGCGGCGAAGCCGTGGGTGTGGTACGCCCCGACACTGCCGAACCTGCCCGGCCCGGAAGAGGCGTGGATGTTCGAGCGGTTCCGCGCCGCTGGGATCGCGGTGGCGGGCATCGACGCCGGCGAGTCCTACGGCAGCCCCGCCGGGAACAAGGTGTTCGACGCGCTACACGCGGAAATGACCCGCCGCGGGTATTCCGCCAAGCCGGTACTGCTCGGTCGCAGTCGCGGGGGGCTTCAGACGCTTTCCTGGGCGGCGGCCAACCCGGGCAAGGCGGGCGGGTTCGCCGGCATCTACCCGGTGTGCGACCTGGCCAGTTACCCCGGCGTGGCGAAAGCAGCGAGTGCCTTCGAATTGAAGGCGGAGTTATTCGAACGACGACTGACCGAGTTCAACCCGGTGGACCGGCTGGCGGGGTTGGCGAAGGCGAAGGTGCCGCTGTTCGCCATCCACGGTGACACGGACATGGTGGTGCCGCTGGAAGCGAACAGCGGGCGTGTGAAGGAACGGTATGCGGGGCTGGGCAGGGCCATGACGCTGATCGTCCCGCCGGGTCAGGGCCACAGCATGTGGCCTGGCTTTTTCCGGTGCAAGGAACTGGTGGAGTTCGTGATCGACCACGCCGGTGTCGGCTTGCGGATCGACTCGCCACGACATTATCAGGTGGTACAGCGGAACGCGAAGAACGTCGGCGTGGTGCGAGTGCGGGGTCGGCTCGGCGAATCGGCGAAGACGGCCGACGGGATGGAATACCGCATCGGGTCCGAGGCCTATCCGGGCGAGTGGCGGAAGTTCGACGCAGTCCTCAAAGCCGGTAAGTTCGACGCCGCGATCGAGGTGCCCGCCGGCGGGTGGTACACGCTCGGCGTGCGGGCGACGATGAACGGCCGGGCGGTGGCCGAGGCGCTCGTCGAGCGGGTGGGCGTGGGCGAGGTGTTCGTCGTCGCCGGGCAGTCGAATGCGGCTAACCACGGGGCGGAAAAGCAGGCCACGAAGACCAAACGGGTGAGCGCGTTCGACGGCACCGACTGGCAACCCGCCGACGACCCGCAGCCCGGGGCCAGTGGCAGCGGCGGCAGCTTCCTCCCGCCGTTCGGCGACGCGATGGCCGAGAAGTTCGGTGTACCTGTCGGGTTGGTGGCGTGCGGGGTCGGGGCGACGAGCGTGCGGGAGTGGCTGCCGATGGGAGCCACGTTCCCCAGCCCGCCGACGATCGAATCGAACGTGACGAAGTTTGGCGACGCCTGGGAGAGCAAGGGCGATATTTACGCCGCATTCCGCGATCGGATGAAGGCGCTCGGGCCGAACGGCTTCCGGGCGGTGCTGTGGCACCAGGGCGAGAGCGATGCCAACCAGAAGGACGCCACCCGAACATTGTCGGGCAAGCTGTACCGCGCGTGCCTGGAGCGGCTCATCCGCGGCACCCGCACGGACCTCGGCTGGGACGTGCCGTGGTTCGTGGCCCGGGCCAGTTACCACGGGCCGGGCGACGAAGGCTCGGCCGACATCCGAGACGCCCAGGCGTCGTTCTGGAAGGACAAGCTCGCCCTCGAAGGGCCGGACACCGACGCCCTCAAAAGCGAGTGGCGGGACGGCAACGGGAGGGGTGTCCACTTCAGCGGGCCGGGGTTGCGTGAGCACGCCGCCAAGTGGGCGGAGCGGGTGACCCCATGGGTGGAACAGCAGGTGGCCGTCGCCCGTATCGGGTACACGGAACTCCGCACCGACCGCCCCGGCGGGCGGCACGCCAACGTCCGCACCATGCGGGCGGCAATGGTGCGCGCCGACGGTACCGGCCGCACGCTCGTGGGCGAAGAGTTGGCGAAGGAAGCAGACACCTGGACACAGTTCGCCGGGTGGTCGCCGGACGGCAAGACAGCGGTGGTCGGGGTCGGCTGGCAATCGCCGGAGAACGCCCGGTGGGAGGAAGAGAACAAGACGTTCCGCATGGAAGACGGCAAATGGCGGTACGACACCTGCCTGCTCGACCCGGTGACCGGCAAGGCGACGAACGTGACGGCGGTGGATCGCGTCAGCCACTACAACAGCGGGCTGTTCTTCCTGCCTGGCGGGAAGGGGCTGGGGTTCACCGCCCTCATTAACGGCGTGTCGAAGCCGCACGTCATGGACGTGGACGGTCGGAACAAGCGGGACGTGTCCGGCGGCGGCGGGTTCGCCTACGGGTACAGCGCCTCACCCGACGGCAAGCACATCTGCTACCACCAGGACTACCAACTGTACGTGTCGGCCGCCGACGGTACGAGCAAGCGGCACGTCAAGACGGGCAACCGGTTCGACTTCGCTCCGTCCTGGTCGCCGGACGGCCGGTGGTTGCTGTTCCTGAGCGGCGAGCATTACGACTGCCACCCGCACGTCGCCCGGCCGGACGGCACCGGGCTGAAGAAGCTGGCCGACCGTGGAGGTTACACGGGGGTGGTCGAGTTCCTCGACGTTTCCGACTTTCACGGCGGAAGCAGCGACGTGCCGGTGTGGGCACCCGACGGGTCGGCGGTGTACTACACGGCGAAGGCGGGCAAGTGTGTGGAACTGTACCGCGTGACACTCGCCGGCTCCGCCACTCGGCTCACCACCTCGCCGAACGGCACCCTGCACTACCACCCGCAGCCGTCGCCGGACGGGCGGTGGTTGGTGTACGGCTCCAGGCGTGACGGGGTGCGGAATCTGTACGTGATGAACTTGGCGGACCAGACCGTGCGGCGAATCACCGACGCGAAGGCCGGCACCGCCGCCATGTGGCCGCACTGGCAGCCGCATGTGAAATGACCGAAGCCCGCCCTCGTCGAGGGGAGAAGGCGGGCAGGGTAGGGGACTGTTGCCAGGGCATCGGGGGATGCCCGACCAGGTCAACCCGGACCAGTTACTTGGCCCCACCCCCTCGCCGAGGGGCGGCGCATCAGATCGGCGACCGCCGCGGCGTTCCCGTCGCCCCGTCCGGCCAGCGCTCGGGCGACCTTTCGCCGCCGCTCGGCCGAGTTGATCACCACCCGGTTCCCGATTCGCGGTTCATCACGAATCGCGTGCGGCTTGACCGCAAGTACACGAATTCTGCGTACCGGTAACCGGTCATCGCACAACCACGGTGATTGACTGCTCGAGCCGCTGGGGGTCGAACGGCTTGGGCATGAGCACGACGCGCCGGCTGTCCGGGATCGCCCCGCTCTCCTGGGTGTCCGTCTCGCTCGTGGCCAGGACGAACCCGATCCCGACACACCCCGGGTCGGCGAGTACGGCGTGGGCCAGTTGCACCCCGGTCATGTCGGCCAGGTGCATCGAGGAGATGATCACGCCGGCTCGCTCCCGCCGTGCCAACTCCAACGCCTCCCGCCCGGACCCGGTCGCGTGGACCGGGCCGGTCCCGAGTTGCTGGAGGTAGCTGCGGATGATCCCGGCCTGGGTCCGCGACGGCTCGGCCAGGACGACCGTCAGACCGACCACCCGACTGGCCGGCGGGGGCGACGGTTCGGCGGTCTCGGCCGGGGACAACTCGAACCGACCCGTCTCCGCGGCCGCGGGCATCGCGGGGCCGTACATGACAGTCTGGTCCGGGCTTGCCGGCCTGGCGGACTGCGCGCCCCGGGGGCCAGGGCTGTCTGCCCCCGCGCCAAGGTGCGATCGCAACTGTTCCAGCGCCGCCGCCAACTCGGTCATCGTCGGGTATCGGTCGGCGGGTGCCTTCGCCACCATCCGCCGGAAGACCGCGTCCAACTCCGGCGGGAGATCGGGCCGGGCGGCACACAGGTTCGGGATCGGGGCGTCGCGGTGCTTGAGCATGACGGCCATGATCGTCCCGCCCTGGTACGGCGGGAGGCCCGTCAGCAGGTAATGGAGGGTGCAGCCGAGGCTATAGATGTCCGCCCGCTGGTCGACATCGCCCGAGTCGACCGCCTGTTCCGGGGACATGTAGTCGACGGTCCCGAAGACCGTTCCGGCCTGGGTCAGTGAGGTGCCCCCGCCGGGGCCGCCCGCCGGGTCGTTCAGCCGGGCCAGCCCGAGGTCGGCCACCTTGACCACCCCGTCGGCGTCGCGGAGCAGGTTGCCCGGTTTGATGTCCCGGTGGATGATCCCCTGGGCGTGGGCGTACTCGAGGCCGCGGGCTGCCTGGAGGATGCGATCGACCGCGGCGGCGGCTGAGAGAGGGCCGCCCGTATCCACCTCCGAGGCCAGGTCTCGGCCGTTGACGAACTCCATCACCAGGAACGGTCCGGCCTCGCCCTCATCGGCGTCGAAGGCCATCACGATGTTCGGGTGGCAGAGGCGGGCGATCGTTTCCACCTCCCGCTGGAACCGGCCGACGAACTTCTCGGACCCGGCCACTTGCCGCGACAGCACCTTCAGGGCGACGACCCGTTTCATCCGGCGGTGCCGGGCCTTGAACACCGTGCCCATGCCGCCGGCCCCGAGCCGGCCCAGGATCTCGTAGTTGCCCATCCGCAGGTCGGCGAAGCGGCGGTGCAGGATCGCGTCCGCCTGGTACGAGGTGAGTTTCCCGGCGTCGACCAGTTCCTGGGCTACTGACGCGCCGTCGGAGGCGGGCAGTGCTG
>CANJKY010000175.1 GCA_947474875.1 Gemmataceae bacterium | reverse complement strand
TTCAATTCGGCCGCGGTGGTTAGCCGCGGAGTGACGTTGCTGGCGTGGCTGAAATACTCCGCGCTGCCGAACTCGCTTCAATTCGGCCGCGGTGGTTAGCCGCGGAGTGACCCCGTCGGTGCCGGGCGTGTCCTGGTACTCCGAGTCGCTTCAATTCGGCCGCGGTGGTTAGCCGCGGAGTGACCGTCGGGGGCAACGTCACCGGGTCGGTCGGGTCGGGCTTCAATTCGGCCGCGGTGGTTAGCCGCGGAGTGACGTGGACCGCCCCAGAGGCCGAGCTGACGGAGCTGCTGCTTCAATTCGGCCGCGGTGGTTAGCCGCGGAGTGACGTGGCGATCATGCCGGTTAGGGCGTGGGCGGCGAAGCTTCAATTCGGCCGCGGTGGTTAGCCGCGGAGTGACCGTCTGCGTTACAAACTCATTTCGCTCACCAGGTCGCGGTCGCCCCGCGAGCGGTGTGGTTCCGACGCAGTTGGCCGATGCGTCTAACCCCCCGCCCATCGTGCCAACCGTAGACCCGGTGGGGAGTTGCGGCCCGCGAGCGGTCCGCGTCCGCAACCTGTTCTGTAACCCTCGGTTGTCAAACACCTTCGACCCGCCGACGGCGTCGGCGAGCGGTTCACCACCCGGTCGCTCGGACGGCCGTCAGCCGTCCTTCGCGAACAGCCCAAACCCGCGGTATCGCCCGGCTCCCACCGCCAGCGGACCCGTCACCGGCTGACGGAACCGCACCCGCACATGATACGCCGGGAACCGCTTCAGGTTGTCCGGCCGCTCGTACCGTCCGGCCAAATCCACCCCCGCGCGGAACCCGACCGGCCGCCACGCCAGTTCCTCGCACACCACCGTTTCGGACGGATACCCGGCGTGCCGGAAGGCGTCCATCAGCAGTCCCTCGGCCTTCGCCGGGTCGCGGTCGTCGTACCCCGGCAGCAGCACCGGGGTGACGGTACTCCACACCTCCGCCGCCCCGGTGTACTGCCGCAACACCCAGTCGGACGTGGGCAGCAGGTTGAGCAGCCCGACCGGTTCGTCCGGCCGGTCCGGTCGCATCAACTCCTGCCCGGTCAGCCGCCGACGGACCCAGTCCACTCGCTCGCGGAACCCGGGCGGGGCGGCGACGATCACTCGTCGGATGCTGGCGACGTGTTCCCCACGGTCGCCCCGCCGCTCGATGCTCGGCAGTGGCAGGTAGGAGAATCGGGCGTCGGCCGATTCGCCCTTCAGCGGCTTCTTCGAATCGGACGGATCATGCCCGTGAACGAACCCGGCCACGTCACCGAACGGCCACCCAGCGCACACGCCGGAGGTGGCGTACCGCACCCAGGCGGCCACGTCCCGCACCCCGCGAGCGGTGCCGAACGCCCGCACCTTGGACGCATCCGGAGCGAGAATCTGGAACGCGGCGAACGGACGCACCGGAGCCTCGCCGACCCCGGCGGTGGGCGAGTGGTACTGCTTCACGTCGAAGCAAGACAGCGGCGGGACCGGCTTGAACCCGTCGGCGGACAGCCGGCCGAGGAACGCCTCGTGCTTCCGCATCAGGTCGGCGAGCGTTCCCGCCTTCGGCACCCGCAGCGACACCCCGCCAGCCGGCACCGTCCGCCAGCGGTGGCCGGACAACTTGTCGGCGTCGTCCTGCGAGATCACCGTCGCGTCCGCGGCCACCATGTCGATGCCCCATCCGAGGTGCGTGACACTTCGTGCGGCGGCCTTCAACACCTCCAGATGTGGACACCCCTCCGGCGTCAGCGGGTACAGGTAGTGGACCGCCTCGTCGGATAGGTGCGTCGGACGAACCACCTTCTCAGTTCGTTTCGGGGTGGAGTCTACAGCGCCTTTCTTGAACTGCGGCACTAACAGGTCGGCGGTGTTGTCCGGCACATAGAACTGGGTGCGAACCTCCGACGCAACGCCGACCGGGGCGACAATGTCGGGTGAGCCGACCGCTTCCACCCACCGCAGCGCCGGGACGGCGTAATCGAGCACCTGCCGCTCGTTCCACCGGGCGGCGGCGGCCGCCACGAGCGTCTGGAACAGCCGCAGCGGCGACGGCGGCCACTCCGGTTCGCCGCCGTCCGCCCGGCCGTGAGCCGCAGGGTGGAGGAAGCGAACCGTGACACAGAGGGCGCTCATTCCTTGCCCTCCGCGTCCGCCCTCTTCCCGCCTTTCTTGCCTTTCGTCTTGGTGTCACCCTCGCCCTTGACGTCCTTCTTGGCTTTCTCCTTGTCGAACGGCACCGTCTTGCTCTCGCCCACGCCGAACGCCTTGGCCGCTTCGGTGGCGAACTTCACCGCGTCGTCGTGGGTGATCTTGCACGGCGTGCGGGTGCCATCCGGGTGGACCTCCACGAACTCCCGCGGCTGGTCCGGGTTCTGCACAAGCAGGCACCCCTGCCGCAAGTAGCCGGACGGGTTGTGCGTGAACGCCACCAGCGCCAGGCCGAGGATGTACCGCCGCAGGGCGAGCGTCTGCTTCTCGTCCTTGCCGGCGTGGAGCAGTCGCAGTGCGGCGAGGCCGAGGGTGGCGTCGCGGCGGATGCCACCGTCGGCGATCACCCCGCCGTGCGACCACGTGGCCGGCACGTGAACGAACCCGCGCTCCGAGTAGGCGTCTTTTGTCGCTTTGTCGCTCGGCTCGTCCAGCAGCTTCTCGTTCACGTATTCGGCAGCCGGGTTGAACTGGGCGGAGCGGTGGAGCGGGCGGACGTTGAACGCCCGAATGCTGCTGGCGATCACACGGGGCAGCTTCGCCTGCGTGTCCCGCGAGTCCCAAACCCCGAACACGAGTGAGGTGGGGGCGATCTTCGCAAGCGGGGTGGCGTCGCCCCGCAGCACACTCTTGAAAGCGGCTTGCAGCGTCTCTTGCAGGGACGAACACCGCACCAGAGCGTCCCCGGCCCGGTGCCCGGCCTCCAGGATGCTCACCTCCTTCTCACCGGCCGTCACCACCACCTGCGGCACCAGGTGTCGGTACTTCTCCTCCTTGAAAATCGGCTCGATGCGGTTGGCCTGCGAGCCGACGCTGTCGATGAGTGCGACGTTCTTACCGGTAGGGTCGGTGTCGATGTTGTACCCGCCGGGGAAGCCGTCGCCGGCGGCGTAGGTGGCGGGGAAGACCACCCCGTCGGCCCCCTCCACCGGCATGAGCCACTCGCGGAGCACCAGCGCCGCCGGGCCGTCGTGGGACAGGAACGCGTCGATCTTGGTCGGGTCGGCCATTGGTCAGGCTCCTTCGGTGGTGAGGGGGAGTGCTGTCTTGAACGCCTTGTGCTTCTTCTGCCCGGTGCGGAACCAGTTCTCGAAGCGGTAGCCGCGCTGGCCCCGTAGGCCGAGCGCACCGCAACCGGCGGCCAGGATCAGGTTGGTCGTCAACGGAACCGGCCAGGTGAAGTAGTCGTAGATGCGAGGTTCGTCCGTCTTCCGCGGACGAGCGACCTGCAGCCCGATCACACACAGCAATTCGACGGCCGGGTGGGCGGTGGTGGTGCTGCCCAGGTCGTTGGGCGAAAAGCCGATGTCGCGGGAGTGGGCGTTGGGCGCCCGCCGGGCATCGTAGTAGTACGGCTCCTTCTTCTTGGTCGGCTCGTGCGGGTTCGGCACCACCATGCCCACGTCGAACAGGTTCGGCTGTCGGAACCGCTCGTCGTTCAACGCCTGTTGCATGGCGTAAGCGATGCCGTAACTCTCCATCGTGCCTGCCCAGACCTTCAAATCCCGTCCGCCTGTCTGGTCGGTCTCCCACCAATCGATGACCAGCGGACGAAACGGTTTCCCTACGGTGAACGGTGTCGAGGTGCCGTCCTTCGGGTTCTGCGGTGTCAACTCGGCGGTGCCAATGGCTTCGACCAGTTTGGGAAGCGTGCCGCTGCACGCGATCCGGAACTCCCGGCCGCCTGCCGCGAACCACCCCTCGGCGGCGGGCCACAGGCGGTCGGTCAGTTCGAGCAGGCCGCAGCAGGCGAAGAACTGGCCGGGGTTGGTCGGGTCCACCGCCACCGTGATGCTCGGGTCGCTCATTGCTCGCCCTCAACATACTTCGACGGCTCGGCGCTGGCGGCCCAGTCGGCCGCGCGAAGCAGCGACTCCAGGTACGCCAGCCCCCACCTCCCGTACCGGCGTTGCAGCCGGGCGAACCGCTGCGGCACCTCGGCGGCGAGTGTCTGGGCGGCGTCATGCGGACGCTCCGGGTCGAACGCCTCGTCCGGCGGGAAGTGCGGCCGACCCCGCCCGTGGTGCACCGCGATCAGGTGCAGCACGAGTTCCTTCTGGTCGTCGGTGAGCTTCTGGAAGTCCGATTCCTTCACCGCATCAAGCAGCGAGCCGAACTCGTGTCGGTAGTCGGTCAACTCGGACGGCTTCCACGCCCGCCCGTTCTTCGGCTTGCCCGACTTGGCGTGCCAGTCTGTCGGGCACGGATTGCCGATACTCCGCTGCCACACCACCCGCTTTTTGCCCAGGTCGTGCCAGTCGGCGGCCAGTTCGAGCGCGCGTTGCCAGCCGGTATCGTTCGGGAACAGCTTTCCGGCAATGGCTACCAAGTTCCGCTTCACGTCGTCGGTGTGGTGTTGCCACCTGATCGGTTCGCGGGCGGACTTCGAAGCGTCGTCGTCGCCTCCTCCGCGGGCGAACCAGTACCAGTATTCCGTCTCGGCGTCATCACCGCCGGTGCCCGGCAGTTCGATGCGGCGGACCAGCCGCATTCCCTCCGGCGGGTCTTCTTCGTCACTGCGGGCGCGGCGGGGATTGGTCCGCTCCTTGTCCTCGAACCACTCGCAGCTCACGTCGTCCGCCGTCGGCGACTTCGGGTCGAGCATCCCCTGGTCGTTCAGCCCGCCGACGGACGGCGGGAGCAGGATGGTGCCGTACCGCGAGTCGATCTTGTACACCGTCTTTCCGTCCCGCTTCTCAGTCGCGGTCAATTCGCGGAGCGTCGTCACCGTCACCTCATCATCTTCGTCCACCACCCACGCCGGGGCGTCGGGGTGGTTTTCGGCCAGGGCGTCGATCGCCGCCCGCACCCGCGTCATCCGGTCCTGGAGCAGTTCGTGCGGCTTCAGCGGAAAGTCTTCGAGCAAGGTGACGGCGAACTTGGCGAGCGTCTTGCGGTCCGCCTGTTGGCGCTGCTCGCGCTCTTCTTCCGTCGCGTACTTGGGTTGAAGTTTCTCTACCTCTTCCCGCCAAGCGACGTGCGTCTCGGGCGGTTGCCAGTCGGTGGGCAGGCCGTGCAGGTACGGCTCGACCGGCGGGCGGCCGGGCAGCTTGTCGCGGACGGTGGTGAGCGCCCAGGCGTCGAACAGGATGTCGGTGGCGGGCAGCAGGGTGGGCGTCGGGGCGAAGGCCGACAGGATGTACTCGCGGAGGGCCTGCGTGCGGTCGGCGATGCCGCTCTCGCGGATGGCGCGTTCGAGCAGTTCGCCGAGTGCCGCCGGGCTGGCGTCGAGCAGTTTCTCGCTGCGGGGGCGGAGCCGCTTCAGCAGGCCGAGGGTGCGTTCACGGGCGACCTCGAACGGCTTGTCCTTCGTCTCGAACTTCGCCGGATGAACCACGTCGATGGTGGCGTCACCGAACCCGTACCGGTTCACCCGGCCGAACCGCTGGGCCATGCTGTCGTAGGTGCTCAGATCGCAGACCATGTGGTCGGCCGACATGTCCACCCCGACCTCGCCGGCGGACGTGCAGACGAGGTACACCGTGCCCGTCCGCTCCTCGACGGGGGTATGCTTCTTGAACCGGGCGAACACCTTGCTCTCGGTTGCCATCCGGTCCCGCTCGTACCCCCGCATGGTGCCGGTGAGCGTAAGCACGCTGTCATCACTCACCTTGCCCTTCTTCAGCTCCTTCACCACGTCGTTCACTGACTCCACCGTCCGCACGAACACCAGCACGGCGGGTTTGGCCTCGTCGTCCTTGTAGCGGAGGGCGAGTTTCGCCACCGTCGGCACGAGTTCCTTCTTCTCGTCGCCGATCTCGTGGAGTGCGAGCGCCTTCTTCGAGTGCGTCCGCCACCAGACGTGATGAACCGGCGGGGTCTTCTCCTTCTCCTCTTCGGTCTTCGGTCGGGGCGGCAACGGGTCGGGCGCCTTCTTCTCCTCCGGCGTCAGTTCGAACACCTCGCCCCCGCTCCGCGGGGTGGCGGTCAGTTCCATCACCCGCAGTGGGTTGAAGTCCTTGCACCGCTGCTGCTCGTCGCGGATGGTTTCGATCAACGTCTGGAACGCCGGTTCGAGGTGGGCCTCGTCGTGGACGAGCAGCGCGTCCTGGCCGAGGAAGCCGGCGTGCAGCGGTTTCCCTTTCATGCCGACGCCGTACCCGCTGAACAGCAGCCGCGAGCCGATCATGTCCACGGTGCCGCAGATGACCGCCGGGCGGGACGGGTCGGCGGACCACTCGCGGTTGTCGGCGAACTGCCCGCGGAGGGTGCTGACGGCGAGAGGCTGATAACGGTACGGGACCGTCACGGGCGGGCAGTTGATGTCGAGCAATCGTTCGAGCAGTTCAGGGCAGTCGGCCAATCGATCTCGGTACTTCTCGACTTCGTCGGTGGTCTGGTCCACGACGGTGCGGCGGTTGACCACGTACACCAGCCGCCGCGGGACGGCGGCCCCGTTCGCCAGCGCGATCAGCCACACGGCGATGATGGAGGTCTTGCCCAGGCCGGTCGGCAGGTTGCACGACGCGGGGATGTTGTCCGGGCGGTCCGCGGCGAACCGCTCATACAGCGCCCGCTGCCACGGGAACGGCGGGTTCCCGGTGAGGGCTTGAAACGCATTGGCGAAGTCGACCACGGGCGAACCTCCTCGGAGCCGTCTTCGTTGGTCGGGCCGATGTCTCGCGTCAGCGAGGCGAGCCCCGAATCCGCGGCCAGAGGAGGTCGGCCTATCCCGGTTCGCCCCCGCCCGGGACGGCGGGGCTCGCCGGTCTCACGACCGGCTTCGGCCCGCCCTACCAGACCGGTCCCCAGGTCCCACCCACCACCGGCGGCCCGCCGGTGCCACGGACGGTGCGGCTGTCACACCACCAGCACCACGTCCTTCGCCTCGGCCGGGTCGGTCGGCCGGCCGAGGCTCTCGATGCCGCCGCAGCACTTGCCGCACAGCGGCAGGAACAACACCTGATCGTCGTCTAAATCGACGGCATCGTACAAGCGAGTCCGCAAGCGTACAAAGTCGGTCGCCGACACGCGAACCAAAAACACCGACTTCTGGCGGCG
>CANJKY010000174.1 GCA_947474875.1 Gemmataceae bacterium | reverse complement strand
TCGCGGCTACAAGAGTACGGGATCAGCACCACCTCGTCGTCGAACATGAACGTGACCCCGCCGGACGCGAAGTTCGGCACGTCGGCGATCGTTGCCTGCCCCTCGGGGGACGCGAGGATGGCTTCCAGGTCGACGCGGGTGGCGGCGTACAGCACGACGATCATGTAGTACGGCGGCCGTTCGCCGGGGGTGGCAGACTCGCACTTGCCGATGGTCCAACCCAGAAGCCCCGTCATCCGCCGCGCGATGGGGATGTGGACGTCGTGGTAGTAGCGGTCGAACGCGGCCGGGTCGGCGGGGTGCCCGTACAGGACGGTGAGCCGGGTCATGGTGTCCTCCGAAGGTTCACCCCGCGAGCAGTCGCCCCACCGCGAACAGCACCCCGGACAGCAGCATGGTGCCGGGCAGGGTGAGCACCCATGCCATCAGGATTCGCCGGGTGGTCTGCCGCTGCACCCCGCTGCCGTTGGCCACCATCGTCCCGGCCACCCCGCTGCTCAGCACCTGCGTCGTGCTCACCGGCACCTTCAGGAACGTGCTGAGCATGATGGTGAGCGCCGCCACCGTCTCGGCTGCCGCCCCCTGCGCGTAGGTGAGGTGGGTGGTGCCGATCTTCTCCGCCACGGTGATGACGATCCGCTTGTACCCGACGGTGGTGCCCACGCCCAGCGCCACGGCCGTGCCGATGACCACCCACAGGGGCACGAACTCGAACGCCCGGCGGAGGGCCTTGTGCGGCGGGGTGTCACCCTCGCCCTTCACCTCCGCCTTTTCGGCCGCGTTCGCCAGCCGGAACAGGTGCTGCCGCACCTGCCACCGCTCCGGCTCGGGCAACTCGGCGAACGACCCCTTGCCGTCCAGGGCGGCGGCGGCGGCGGCCGCGTCGGCGGCCAGTTCGGGGGTGAGTTTGCCGGCGGCGGACAGCCCGGCCTGCGCATCGGCGATCGCCACCCGGGTCGGCTCCACCTTGTGCGGGCTGTAGATGTCCAGCGCGTAGTGCCCGGCCAGGAACCCGATGAGCACGAGCAGCAGCAGGCCCATGCCCTTCTGCCCGTCGTTCGCCCCGTGTGCGAAACTCACCCCGCCGCACGTCAGCACCAGCACGCCCCGCACCCACCCCGGCGGGCGATCGCCCTCGGCCGGCGGGGTGTACAGCCGCGGGTTGCGGAACACCCCCTTCATCATCAGCAGGAGGACGGCGGAGGCGAGGAAGCCGATGAGCGGGGACAGCAGCAGGCCGAGGCCGACCTCGCCGGCCTTGCCCCACTTCACCCCGGCCAACCCCTGGCCGGTGAGCAGCCCGTTGGCGATGCCGACCCCGAGGATGCTGCCGATGAGGGTGTGCGAGCTGGACACCGGCAGGCCGATGTACCAGGTGCCCAGGTTCCAGATCACCCCGGCCAGCAGCAGGGCGAGCACCATGATCAGCCCGCACCGGGCGCTCTCGGCGTTCGCCTGGATGAGCAGGTCCACCGGCAGCAGGTTGACGATGCCGAACGCCACCCCGGTGCCGCCGAGCAGCACCCCGAGGAAGTTCATCAGCCCGGAGTACATGACCGCCGGGGTGGGCGGCATGGACCGGGTGTAGATGACGGTGGTGACGGCGTTGGCGGTGTCGTGGAACCCGTTGATGAACTCGAACGCGAACGCCACCAGCAGGGCGAGCGCGAGGAACGCGAGGGGCACGGCCGACAGGGCGAATGCGGCGTCCCAGAAACTCATGGGGCGACTCTTTACGGCGGTCCGGACCGGGGGGAGTACCCACTAGGGTATTTCACCGGTCGCGTTCGGCGCCGGGGAACCGCCGCGAACTTCCGTTGGCGAGCGCACCCCGCGGTGGCGCAAAAAAAGACCCCCGAGAATCGGGGGCGAAGGAGCGGCGTGTCGGCGGCCGGTCACTTGGCCAGGGAGGCGGCCTTGGCGATCGCCCGCTTGCGGCTGGCCAGCTTGCGGCGGCGGGCTTCGCACGGCTTCTCGTAGGCTTCGTGCGCCCGCAGCTCCCGCTTCATGCCGCTCCGCTCCAGCAGCTTCTTGAACCGCCGGAGGGCGGCCCCGATCGGCTCACGGTCGTGAATCCGCATTCGCAGTCCCATTCGATCTCCTGTCGGAAAGGCCCGCCGGTCGGCGGTAGGGTTGGGGGTGAAAGACGACAGCGCCGATCCGTCACGGCCCCCCCGAGGGGTACAGCCGAGACGAACCGGCGACGACATTTCGGTACGAGAACAGTAGCAACCGCCGGCCGATCGGTCCAGTGAAAACCGGTCGGCGTTAGAGCGGCGGCCACTGCTGCTCCATCCCCTCTTCCTCGATCTCCTTCACCTGCTCCTCGGTGACGGCGAACTTCTCGCCCACGTCCGACCGGGAGGCGGCCACACTGGCCCCGGCGTCCTGGGCTTCGAGCAGGGCGCGGAAGATGGCCCGCCGCTGGTCCACGGTGAGTGTCTGGGTGGTCGAGTCCGGCATTCGGGTACTCCGTTCAGATACCCTCAGCATATCAGGTTCGCCCGCCACTCCGCCCCCATTCTTACACTTCTCGCCCTGTCCGCTACCGGGTGAGGCGGAACACCAGCGGCGGCGGGCCGGTGTGCCCTTTGTGGCGGCCGGCGTCCTGCACCACCCGCTCGGACGGATCGAACACGGACACCGGGAAGGTCACCGTCTTCTGTCGCAAACTCTCTTCGTCCGGGTTGGTGAACGACAGCATGACCACCGCCCCGTGGACCACGTCCGCGTCCCGGAGCGCCAACTCCCACGGGGCGCCGGCGGCGACGGTGGCGGCGTACAGCGGGCGGCGGCCGGGCAGGTCGTCCGGCCCGCCGTACTTCGGCAGGCACAGCTCGGCCGTCACGTGCAGTTCCTTCACCGTGTTCGGCACCACCCCGCCCAGCACCTTCGCCCCGTCCGTCGGCAGGTACCCCTCGGTCAACATGGCGACGGGCAACAGCTTGTCCGCGTCCTCCTTCTTCGCCAGCCAGTGCTCGGCGGTGAGGTGCGTCTCCTTCGGGTCGCCGTGCATGTCCGTGGCGGCGTCCGGCGGGGTGACGCCGACGCTCACCACCGTGGACGAGTCCAGGTACCCGCCGGACTGGTCGTACAGGGTGGCGGTCAGGGTGTGCCGGGTGCTGTACCCGTACGACTTGTGGTTGAGGGCGTAGGTGACGATCCACGCGAGGTACGGGTCGTGCGGCAGGGTGACCAGGTCCAGCTTGTGCCCGCTCGGCGGGGTGTCGGTGGTGCGGACGCAGGAGGACACCAGATCGGCTACGGCGCCGGAGTCGTTGAACGCGTACACCCGCAGGAACCCGAACGCGCCGGCGATCCAGCTGTAGCTGTACGGGGAGTCGATGTAGCAGTAGGACACGGGCGAACTCCGGGGGGGGGAGGCGAGAACTGGACGCAGGTCACTTGCCCGAACGACCACCGTTCTATTTCCCGTTCTTCTTCTGGGGCATCGGGTCCTTTAACATGAAGTACCCCATCGGCAGGTGCCCGTTCGGCGGGTCGGCGGCTACCGGGAACAGGGCCATAGCCTTGTCGATGATGGGCAGGCCGAACGTCACCGTCTTCAGCCGCGAGCCGTTCGGTAGGTCGTTGTCCGTCACCTGGATCCGAAGGTGGGCGGCGTGTTCGGCTCCGGCGTCTGCCTTGCTCGGGATGGTGAACTTCCACTTCGGAGTGTCACGGGCAGGCGGGGTGACGTGCAAGTCTCTGGCCTCATGGTTGGGAGTGCCACGTGCCGGGCGGGCCTTCTTCGGTTTGACACTTTTCACAGTAATGGAGAAGTTCCCGTCGGTCGCCGGCCACACCACATCTTTCGGGTTATCCGCCTGAAGGACGTACCCCCCTCGTAGCTCGTTCCGGGGGTAGGGCTTCGCGAGTTGGCTGAGTGCGTCCAGCAACTTCAGGGCGTGGATGTCCGCACCGAAAGTGTCGGGTTCGATGATGCCGATGTTCGTGACCGTGTCACTGTCGAGATACCCGCCAGCCGGGTCTTCCATCGTGACCGACAGACGGTGGAGGGTGGTACCCCCGTGGGTCCGGTGATGGAGGAGGCAGTAGGTGTAGTAGACCACGTTCGGGTCGGGACCTAGGGCGACCACCGGCAGGTCGGACGTGTGCGTGGGGGACGGCGAGGTGCGGGTGCAACTGGCGTACAGGTAGGCGTAATTCGGGGTGTCATTCTTGGCCACGACCAGCATCATCCCGAACGCGCCGGTGATGGTATCCCCGGTATAGGGATCGTCGATAAAGCAGAAGGGCGCGGGCATGGGCTAGGCCTCGTAAGGGTGGGGCGTGACGCCGGGACGTCACTCAGGTATGGGGGCGATCTCGAACGAGTGGACTGTGAGGGTGGACCCGAGGGCGAACACGCCGAACGGGCTCCGCGGGGTCCACGGCCGTGGGAAGAGGTTCAGGTTTGCACGCGGGTTGGGCCGGAGGAGATCGTCTCTCATTTTCCCCTGATCCGTCCCGTCTCGGGCGGATTCCATGTTGGCTCGCGTGAACGTCACGGCGGGGCCGCCGTCCACGCGGGCCGTCACCCCGTCCGGGGTCACGTCTAACTCGATTGTGCGGATCGGCCGGGCCGCACCGTCGTACGGGTCGAGCGGGACGCCGGGGCCGCCGGACGGGTAGCGGGTGATCCCTTCGAGCGGCTGTTCGAGCAGCGTGTACTCGTCGAACACGGCTTGTCGCTTCGGCAGTACCTGGCCGGGGTCGTAGTCGTTGAACCCGAACAGGGTGAACGAGTGTTGATCTTTTTTGCCGATCACCGTCCGCTTCTGGTAGTCGAGAATCACTCCCACCCGCGCGTTCGGCTTGTTCGTCCCTGACGCCGTCTCGTCCTGCCGCAACTTCACCGTTAACTTGTACCGATCCGCCTCCGGGTTCTTGGTGAACAAGAATAGGCTGTAGTTCGTGTTCGCCGACACGGCGGAGACGTGCGGCCGGGCCTTATCACCGGTCGGGATCAGGGCCATGTCCTTCTGCCCGAACAACTTCTCCTTGAAAAACGGCCAGCCGTCGGGGCGGATCAGGTCAATCTTCCCGTTCGTCACATGCAGGTGAGCGATGTCGTTCGGGTCCGGCTCGGGCGGGAGCGGCGGTGGGGGCACGATGACCGGCGGCGGCTGATAGAACACCGCCGCGGCGATGCCGGCGGTGGCGAGCAGCGCCACCACCGCGGCGGTGAGCTTGGCCCGCAGCGGCGCCCGCTTCGCCGTCCGCCACCGGCGTTCGAGCCAGCTCACCGGCGGTTCGTCCTCCGGCAGCCCCTGGGCCATCCGCCCGAGCTTCGCCGCCACCTCCGCCGCCGACTGGTACCGGTCGTCCGGGTGCTTCTCCAGGCACTTCAGGCACACCCGCGCCAGGTTGGCCGGCACGTCGGCCGGCAGCGGGGCAGGGGGCGTGGTGTCAATGACGCGGATCAGCTTCTGGCAGTGCTCGTCGTCCGGCTCGCGGGTGAACGGCGGGTGTCCGACCAGCACCGCGTACAGGGTGGCGCCGAGGGCGTACACGTCGCTGCGGGCGTCGGTCTTGGCGCCGGGGCGGAACTGCTCCGGGGCGCAATACTCCGGGGTGCCGCCGACGCTGTTCGCCGACCGGGTGTGGTGCTTCCCCGCCTCGCCCAGTCGCTTGGCCAGCCCGAAGTCGGCCACCTTCGGCCGGCCGGCGGCGTCGAGCAGGATGTTGCTCGGCTTCAGGTCGCGGTGGATCACCCCTTTGTCGTGCAGGTACTGCACCACCGCCGCCACCTGTGCCAGCAGTCCGGCCGCCTCCCGCGGGGGCAGCGGGCCGCCGTCCTTCACCGACTGGGCGAGGGTGCCGCCGGGCACGAACTCGGTCACCAGCAGCGGGGCTTCGGCGTCCGGCTCGTAGTGGAAGAACTTGACCAGCCCGGAATGGTCCAGCTCGGACAGGGCCTTCGCCTCCGTCTCGAACCGGGACAGGATCAGCTCGGTCGCCAGGTAGTGGTGCAGCACCTTCACCGCCACCCGCCGGCCGACCGAATCGGTCGCTTCGAACACCGTCCCGTACCCGCCGGCGGCCACCTTCTTCGGGTCGCGGTAGTGCTTGGCCCGCAGGTACTCGGCCAGCGCCACTTCCACCCGCGGCCGCGGGGCCGGGGGCACCCGGTGCGGGGCGGAGCGGGTGAGCGCCTCGTCGGACGGCGGCGGGGTGTCGAACGAGCGGGTGGTGGCGGTGGCCGACGCCCCGTCTGTGTGGGGCGTGCGGAGGCAGTCGGCGCACACCCCGTCCACCGCCGGCTGGCGGAGGACGCCGTGACACACCCGGCAGGTGAGGCTGTCGTCCATGGGTATGGGGCCAGTGGTACGACCGGACGATTGAATTAGAGCCGTAGCTACCGGTCCAGTCAACACCCCTTCGAGTATTTCATCCCGGTGAACCTCGTCCGCCGTTCGACCCGTCCGTCCCCTGTTGAAGGCCACCCCCGCGCCGGGGTACAACCTCTTCACCCCACGAGGACACACGCCCATGGATGCGGACCTGGAACTGCTGGCCGACGCCCCGGCCGACGAAGTGGCGGCGGTGCGGGCCGAACTCACCCCGCAGGCGGTGCTGGAGTTGCTCCGCGCCGGCAAGGAGGTGACGAACGCCAAGGTGCGGAAGCTGAAGCTGCGGGGGGCGTTCGACCAGCCGGTGCGGTTCCGCCACTGCACGCTGGTGCAACTGGACGTGGAGGCGGCCACGTTCGCCCAGGAGGTGGCGTTCACCGCCTGCACCCTGGACCGCCCGGCGGTCACCAAGCAGACCACGTTCGAGAAGGGGCTGAGCGTGGCGCACAGCACCCTGCACAAGGCCACCCTGTGCCGGATGACGGTGAAGGGGGTGTTCGACGCCGCTTTCGCCGAGTTCCGCGGCAAGCTGGTGTTCGCCGACAACAAGTTCGAGCAGAAGGTGAGCTTGTGGGAGGCCAAGTTCCGCTGCTGGGCGGACGTGAAGGGGTGCGAGTTCCGGGCGGAGGCCGACTTCCGCTCGGTGCACGCCGACCAGGGGTTCGTGCTGACGAAGAGCACGTTCCACAGCGACTTCCTGTTCCGCGGGTCGAGCGTGAGCAAAAAGTTCTCGGCCGACGGGTCGCGGTTCGAGCGGCTGCTCGACCTGTCCAAGGCCAAGTTCCCGGACTTCTGCTACCTGGAGCAGGTGGAGTGCGGCCCGCTCATGCGGTTCGCGTTCCACAACGCGGTCAGCGAGCGGATCCTGGTGACCCCGGAACAGGT
>CANJKY010000173.1 GCA_947474875.1 Gemmataceae bacterium | reverse complement strand
TGGCTGTACACCGTCGCCCACCGCCTGGCCTGCCGGGCCAAGGCGAACACCGGCCGCCGCCGCCTTCACGAATCGAACCCCAAGCTCGTCCGCCCGCCGGCCGCCCCGCCGGAATGCGACGACACGTCGGCCATCCTGCACGAGGAACTAAACCGCCTGCCGGAGAAGCACCGCGCCCCGATCGTGCTGGCCTACCTGGAGGGGCGGACTTACGAGCAGGTGTCGGCGGCGCTCGGCTGCCCGGTCGGGTCGGTCGGGTGGCGACTGTCGCAGGCCCTGCAACTGCTTCAGAACCGGCTGACGAACCGCGGCGTGGTGATGCCGGCCGCCGGGATTGGGGCGCTAGTGACTGCATCGGTCGCCAGTGGATCAATTCCACTGCCGCTGGTCGAATCCACCGTCCGGACAGCATTGTGGTTCGCCGGGAGTCATGCATCAGGTGTGGCCGTTTCGACCGCGGCCGCCGAGTTGGCCCGCGGCACGCTGGGGGCGATGACCTCGTACAAGCTGGTGGCTGCCGGGCTTCTGGTGGCCGTCGGGCTGGGCGGCGGCACGACGTGGCTGGCCCGCTCCGTGGCGATGTCCGACCCGCCAGCCGTGGTCGCCAAATCACCCGCCGCGGCGAAAGAGAAAGGCCTGCCCGACGGGGCGATCTCCCGGATGGGATCGTCCGCCCTGCGGCACGGGGAGGCGGTGTTCTTCGTCGCCTACTCGCCGGACGGCAAGCACCTGATAACGGCCGGTCGGGATCACAGCGTTCGCATGTGGAACCGGGAAACGGGCGAAGAGGTGCGGGCGTTCGAGTGGGCCGCCGCGAAGCACCCCGTCGCACCTAAACCATCGGCCGCCGAGATGGCGATGCCCGGCAAGGTGATGCGGGCGGTGGGCGCGGAGGACTTCCCGATCGCGCTGGCCCGCGACGGGAAGACGCTGGCCGCCGGCCGCGGCGAGGTGGTGACGGTGTGGGAGGTGGCAACCGGAAAGGCCGTCCGCGAGCTGACCGCACCGGCCGTCGTCTGCGAGTTGGCGTTCACCCCGGACGGCAAGTCGCTGGTCGGATGCGACGCCGGCAACGCCATCACCCTGTGGGAGACGACGAGCGGGGCGGTAGCGAAGGCGTACAAGCTGCCCGCACCGGCCGAAGGGGACGGGTCACTGCGGACCGGCGTAGCCGTCTCCCCGGCCGGCACGCATGTCGTGCAACAGTTCCTCGACGGCACGGCCGGGAACGGCGTCCTGCGGGCGACCGACCTGGCCACCGGCAAGAGCGGCGAGGACATCAAGCTGTCGGTCGGCGGGGCGCAGAGTTTCGCCTTCTCCCCGGACGGCAAGCGGATGGCGTGGGCGTCGTTCACCGACGGGGTGGTGGTGTGGGACGTGGCCCAGAACAAGCAGATCGCGTCGTTCGCCAAGGGCGAGGGTAAACCCCGGTTCTTCGGCAACTCCCTCCGGTTCTCCGAAGACGGCGAGCGGCTGGCCGTCACCCTGGCGAACGACGCCGTCGAGGTGTGGGACATCGCCGGGGCCAAGCTGGAACGCACCCTCGGCGGGCACGAGACCGAGCGGACCAACCGGGTGGCGGTGCGGGTGGTGGTCGGGGCTGGGAACCGGATGACCCGGAGCGACCTGGCGTTCGCCGCGGACGGCAAGGCCGTCGCCGCCAGCTTCGGCAACGCCACCGTGCGGCAGTACGACCTGACCACCGGCAGTGAGGTGTCCCCCGCCAGCGGCCACCAGTCCGGGGTGGTCGCCGTCGGGTCGGACGGCAAGACCACGGTGACGGTGAGCAAGGAGTCGGTGCGGGTGTGGGATGCGGCCACCGGTAAAGAGCTGCGGCACTGGGCGCTCGGCCCACCGGCGGTGGCGGCGGCGGTGGCCGCGGACGGGAAGTGTGTGGCCACCGCGTCCGGCGGCGGAACCCTCCGGCTGTGGAACCCGGCGACGGGCGAGAAGGTGCGGGACATCGACACCGAGCGGGCGGACGTGGCCGGGCTGGGCTTCTCTCCGGACGGCAAGACGCTGGCCACGAAGGCCGAGCTGAACAGCGCGGTGAACCTGTGGGACGTGGCCACCGGGGCTCACCTGCGGACGATCGGCAAGGACGGCGAGCCGGTGCTGAACGGCGGGCGGGTGTCGATCGACATGGCCGGTGCGCGGACGCCGTCGGTGGCGTTCTCGGTCGACGGTCGGCTGATCGCCGCTGTCGGCGACCGCAAGCAGGTGGGCGTGTGGGACACGGTCACCGGGGCGGCGGTGTGCGAGGTGGCGGCGGCGGCAGTGGCGTTCACGCTCTCGGCCAACGGGCAGGTGCTGGCCATACTCACCGCCGACGGGTCGGTCACCGGGTACGAGGTCGCCACCGGCGAGAAGCGGTACACCTTCAAACCGTCCGCTTCATCCCCCGAACCGCTTCAGGGACAAATTGGTGGCGGGGCCATGAGCGTGACGGCGTTCACCCGCGGGCAGGCGGCCGGCGGCGGGGTCGGGTTCACGGCCGACGGCCGGCTGGTGGCGTTCGGTACGGGTGGCCCGGCCGTCCGCGTGTGGGACACGCTCACCGGCCAGGAGGTGACCCGGCTGACCGGGCACCGCGGCAGCGTGTCGGTCCTCGGCGTGTCGCCGGACGGCCGCTCGCTCGTCTCCGGCAGCGTGGACACCACCGCCGTCGGCTGGGCGCTGGACACCATCCCGCGGGTGGATCTGACCCGCGACATGCCACTGTCAGCGGCGGACGTCGAATCGCTGTGGGCGGAGCTGGCCAAGCCCGACCCGATGGCGGCTCACACCGCCACCCGCAAGTTGCTCACCGACCGGTCCCAGGCGGTCGCCCTGCTCGCGGACAAACTCCGCCCGGTGCCGGCCGCCAACGCCGACCGCATCGCCCAACTGATCGCCGACCTGGGTGGCTCGTTCGACGCCCGCCGCAAGGCTACGGTGGATCTAGAGCGGTTGGGCGATCTGACCGTCGAGCCGTTGAAGGCAGCGCTGGCCAAGAACCCGCCGCTTGATCTGAAGCAGCGGATCGACAAGCTGATCGAGAAGACCGGGTCGCAGAAGCTCCAGGGCGACCGGCTGCGGGAGGTGCGGGCCGTCGAGTTGCTCGAACTGGCGGCCACGCCCGAAGCGAAGCGGGTGCTGGAAACGCTGGCCGGCGGGGCAGCAGACGCCCGGCTTACCCGAGAGGCCAAGGCCGCGCTCGGACGCGGCGCGAAGTAATTCACCCGATACAGAAAAAGGGCCGCGATGCGCCACACCCTTCCTGCACTCGTGCTGATCGCCGCCGCTACCCCACTGTCGGCGGATGACGCGGCCGACCTATCAGCCCGGATCGACGACCGGCTCGCCGCCAAATGGCAGGGCAAGGTCGAGCCGGCCCCCGCGACGGACGACGCCGAGTTCTTCCGCCGGCTGTCCCTCGACCTGACCGGCCGCATCCCGTCGCTATCGATGGTGAAGGACTTCCTTGAGGACGACCGGCCGGACAAGCGGCGGCGATGGGCAGACGAGTTCCTGCACAGTGCGGACCACACCGAGCGGCAAGCGGCTCACATGGCCACCCGCTGGCGGGCGGTGTTGCTCGCCCAGGCGAACCCGCAGCTCGGTGTCGGCGGCGCCCGGCTCGAAAGCTGGCTGACCAAGCAGTTCCGGGCGAACGCGGGGTACGACAAGCTCGTCCGCGCCCTGCTCACCGACCCGGCCGCGTCCGAGTTCTACACCGCCTACGAGGGCAAGCCGGAAAACATCGCAGGAGCCACCGCCCGTGCGCTGCTCGGTGTCCGCCTGGAGTGCGCCCAGTGCCACGCCGACCGGTCCGGCGGGGCGTGGACCCGCGAACAGTTCTGGGAGTACGCGGCGTTCTTCACCCGCCTCGGCGTGCCACGGATCGACGGCAACCGCGTGCAAGCGACCGACGACCCGTCGAACGGCCCGCCGCGGATCAAGCTGCCGGAGAAGGACACCTACATCTCGGCCAAGTACCTGGACGGCTCGGCGCTCGACTGGAAGGCCGGCAGCGATCCGAAGGCGATGCTCGGCGAGTGGATCACCAAACCCGGCAACCGCTGGTTCGCGCGGGCGGCGGTGAACCGCGTGTGGCAGCAGTTCTTCGGCGTCGGGCTAATCGACCCGGTGGACGGACTGGGGTCGGACGCCGAGGCCAGCCACCCCGAGTTGCTCGACGAACTCACGAAGGCGTTCGTGGCGCACAAGCACGACCTGAAGTTCCTGATGCGGGCGATCGTCGGCACGAAGGCGTACCAGCGGACCAGCCGACAGACCCACCCGTCGCAGGCCGACCCGCGGGCGTTCGCCCGGATGCCGGTGCGGGCGCTGGCCGCCGAGCAACTGTTCGACAGCGTGGTGGAGGCGACCGGGTACGCCCCACCGACCGAGAACTCGGCCGACTACCTGGCCGGCCGGGCCACCTCGCCGCGGGCCACCTTCCTGGCCAAGTTCCAGACGCACCCGGACCAACCGCTCGACACCGCCACGTCCATCCAGCAGGCGCTGTTCCTCATGAACGGCGAGCTGGCGACGACCGCCGCCGGACCAGGCGGCAAGACGCTGGCCGCCGTGTCGGACGGCCCCGGAACCGCGGCCGAAAAGGTGGCAGACCTGTTCCTCGTGGTGCTGTCGCGGAAGCCGACCCCCGCCGAGGTGAAGAAGCTGGCCGCGTTCGTGGACGCGGCGGCCGACCGCAAGGCCGCCCTGGCCGACGTGTTCTGGGCGCTGCTCAACAGCACCGAGTTCGCCGTGAACCACTGACCGGAGGAGATGATGCCGCTGCCGTTACCCCACACCGACCGCCGCCGGTTCCTCCGCGTGGGCGGGGTGAGCGTCACCGCCGCCCTCGCCGGCTGGTTCGCCCCGCTGGCCCGCGTGGCCGCCGCCGACCCGAGGCGGAAGCGGGCGTGCATCCTGCTGTGGATGAGCGGCGGGCCGAGCCAGACGGACACGTTCGACCCGAAGCCGGGGCACGAGAACGGCGGGCCGTTCAAGGAGGTCGCCACCGCCGTGCCCGGCGTCCGCATCAGCGAGCACCTGCCGAAGATCGCCGAGCGGATGAAGCACGTGTCGTTGGTGCGGTCGATGACCAGCAAGGAGGGGGACCACGGGCTGGCGACGTTCCTGGCCCGCACCGGGTACACGTCGCGGGGGCCGATCCGCTACCCGGCGATCGGGTCGGTGGTCGCCCACCAACTCGGGGACGACGCCGCTTCACTCCCGAATTATGTGAGTGTGGCGCCATTCCGGTCGTTCAGCCCGGCGGCCTACGGGCCGGGCTTCCTCGGCCCGCGGTTCGCCCCGCTGGTGGTCGGCGAGGCCACCTTCGGTGGGCAAGCCCCCGACCCGGACAAGGCGCTGCGGGTGGAAGATCTGGCCGCCCCCGGTGGGATTCCGGCAGTACGTGCCGCCGCCCGCATGGAACTGGCGGCTGACCTCCGCCGCGAGTTCACCGCCACCCACCCGGACGCGGTGGCGAAGAGCCACCACACGGCCTACGACCGGGCGACGAAGCTGATGCAGTCGGCCGAGGCGGAGGCGCTCAAGCTGGCCGACGAGCCGGCCAAGCTCCGCGACGCCTACGGTCGGAACGTGTTCGGCCAGGGGTGTCTGCTCGCCCGCCGGCTGGTGGAGAAAGGCGTGCCGTTCGTCGAAGTCAGCCTGAGCGGGCCGAACGGGGTGGGGTGGGACACGCACACGGACAACTTCGAGCGGGTGAAGCAGCTCAGCCAGACGCTCGACGCCGGCTGGTCCGCCCTGCTAGACGACCTGAACGACCACGGGCTGCTGGACACCACCACCGTGGTGTGGATGGGCGAGTTCGGCCGCACCCCGAAGATCAACGGCAGCAGCGGCCGCGACCACTACCCGACGGCGTGGTCGGCGGCGGTCGGCGGCGGCGGGATCAAGGGCGGGCAGGTGGTCGGGGCGACGAGCAAGGACGGCACGGCGGTCGAGAAGGACCCGGTCGGAGTGCCGGCGTTCCTGGCGACGGTGTACAAGGCGATGGGCATCGACCCGAACACGCACCTGCCGTCGAACACCGGCCGGCCGATCCCGGTCGTTGACACCGGCACGCAGCCGCTGGACGCATTGTTGAGCTGACCCCAGGCGTCATGCCGGACAGAAGCCGTCGCGTGGGGCGACGGCTTCTGTGCTTTCTGTGGCCGGCAACTTCCGTATTCATGCTCTGGGTATGCCCTCTCTGCCTCCGATGTAGGACGCCATGACACACACCATTCGGGCCGCTCTGTGCGGCATCCTGTTGCTTCTCCCGGCTGTCGCCCGGTCGGACGACCCGTTCCCGCCGCTGTCCGCGGACCGGATCAAGGCCGACGTGGCCACCCTGGCGAGCGACCGGTTCGAGGGCCGCGGCCCCGGCACCCGCGGCGAGATCCTCACCACCGACTTCATCGCCGGCGAGTTCAAGAAGGCCGGCCTGACGCCGGGCGGGGACCGCGGGACGTACCTCCAGCCGGTGCCGCTACTTCGGGTGGTAACCAGCCCTAAGGCTACGCTCCAGGCGGTGAAAGGCGGGGCGGCCACGGACTTCGCAGTGGAAGAAGATTTTGCCGGCACCAGCCACACGCAGACGGAACTGGAGCAGTTTGACGCCGAGGCGGTGTTCGTCGGACACGGCATCACCGCCCCGGAGTTCGGCTGGGACGACTACAAGGACGTCGACGTGAAAGGCAAGGTGGTGGTGCTGTTCACCAACGAGCCGCCGTCGAACGACCCGAAGTTCTTCGGCGGGTCGGCCCTGACGTACTACGGGCGGTGGACGTTCAAATTCGAGGAGGCCGCCCGCCGCGGGGCGAAGGCGTGCTTCATCATCCACACCCCCGAAACGGCCGGCTACCCGTACTCGGTGGTCCGCCCGCTGGACGGCGCCCAATTGAAGAACGAGCCGGGCACGCCGGCGCTGGCGTTCGCCGGCTGGCTGTCCCGCAAGGCCGGGGAGAAGCTGCTGGCGCAGGCGGGCAAAACGGTGGACGCGGCGCTGAAGGAGGCCGACACGAAGGGGTTCAAGCCGTACTCGCTCGGGGTGAACCTGAAGGCGAACATCCCCACCGCCGTGGAGAAGATCACCAGCCACAACGTCATCGGGGTGGTGGAGGGCAGCGATCCGAAGCTGAAGTCCGAGGCGGTGGTGTTCACCGCCCACTGGGACCACCTGGGCGTCGGCCGGGCGGTGGTCGGCGACGCCATCTACAACGGAGCGGCGGACAACGCCACCGGCACCGCCC
>CANJKY010000172.1 GCA_947474875.1 Gemmataceae bacterium | reverse complement strand
CTGGTGCTGGCGTCGGTGAGCGCGGCCGCGCTGGTGAGCGGGTCGGTGGCGCGGGCGGTGAACCGGAACCCGGACCGCCGGGCGGTGGTCGCCCGCCGGTACTTCCGCTGGCGGCAGGCGGCGTTCGCCCTGAACGTCGGCATCACCCTGCTGTGCCTGTTCGGGGCCGGGTGGGGGTGGACGGTTCGTACACAGGTGCTGGTGGAGTGGCGGGGAATCCACCGTCTGGCCCCGTTCGCCGAACTACTGGTGCCCGCTCCGTACCTGGCTACCCTGATGCTGAACTGGGCGGTGTACTGGCCGGCCGAGCGGGCGCTGCACCACGCCGGCGGGTCCGACCGGCCGTTCTGGTCGCTCGCCGGGTACTGGCTGTACCACGCCCGCCAGTTCGCCGTCATCGTCCTCCCGCCGGTGGCACTGGGCGCGGCCCACCAGACGGTGTCCCGGTACTTCCCGCACGCCGCCCACTCGTGGTGGTACCAGGGGCTGATGCCGCTGGCGGCGGTGGCCGTCGCCCTGGTGCTGCCGCTCGCCCTCCGCCCGCTGCTCGGCCTGCGGCGGATGCCGGCCGGCCCGGTGCGAGACCGGCTTCAAACGACCGCCGGCCGGGTGCGGGTGCGGTACGCCGAGTTCCTGCTGTGGCCGACGCGGGGGGCGATGGCGAACGCCCTGGTGGTCGGGCTGGTGCCGTGGGCGCGGTACGTGGTGTTCACCGACCGGCTGCTGGACGGGCTGGACGCGGACGAGCTGGACGCGGTGCTCGGGCACGAGGCCGGGCACGTGCGGCACTGGCACCTGCCGTACTACCTGCTGTTCTTCCTGCTCAGCTCGACGGCGGTGACGATGACGATGGTGCTCGGGCTGCGGGCGGTCGGCGGGTGGGTGCGGGTGGACTGGGCGTCGGGTGACCTGCTCACCCCGCTCACCCTGGCCGGGCTGGGGGTGTACCTGTTCGCCGTGTTCGGCTGGCTGTCACGGGTGTGCGAACGGCAGGCGGACGTGTTCGGCAGCCGGGCGGTGTCGTGCGGCGACCCGGCGTGCGGCGGTCACACCGCCGACACCCCGCTACCCGGTCGCACCGCGGCCGTGTGCCCGACCGGCGCCCGCACCATGGCCCGCGCGCTGGAGCGGGTGATGCTGCTGAACGGGCGGGAGCCGGACCAGGCCGCCCGGCGGTTCTGGCCGCGGGTGCTCGGCTGGGTGCGGGCGTGGCAGCACGGGCCGATGTCCGCGCGGGTGGAGTTCCTGCACCGGGTGGCCGAGCGGCCGGAACTGGCCGCCGCCCACGACCGCACGGCGTTCCGCGTGCGGGTGTTCCTGGTGGTGGCGCTGGCGGCGGTGATCGCCGCGGCGGTGCTGTTCGGCGGACCGCAGATGTGGGAGTGGATCTGAAACGCCGAACGGCCGGGGAAACCCCGGCCGTTCGGCAAGTTCGGCCCGCCGGTTACAGCTTGCCGGCTTCCTTGTACATCACCCGCTTCCGCAGGGTCGGGTCGTACTTCTTCAGCTGGATCCGCTCTTTGGTGTTGTTCCGGTTCTTCTGCGTGAAATAGCAGTGGTCGCTCTCGCTGCTCACCAGCTTGATGATGCCGCGAGCTTCTTTCGACTTGGCCACGGGTCGTCTCCGCGAATCGTTCGGTGTCCGGTGAGAATTGAGAATGATAGCAGCGACCCGCCCGGCCGGGGAGGGGCAATTCCGGGGTTCGCACCGGTGCTCATGAGTCCGGACGCTTCTCCCCACCCTTCCGCGGACCCATGCAAATTTCCGGTACGACCCTCTCTCGCCAACGACTTGCGGCGAATTTCACCCCCCGCCAGGATCGCCGAACACAGCCTCCACCCGCTCCCACACCGGCCCGGCGTCGACCCCCAGATACCCCGCCGGGTACTCCGCCGCCTTCCGCCGCGCCCGCTCCAACTGCGTGCGGGCGCCGGTCTCGTTCCCCCGCTCCCGCTGGTACAGGGCGACCGCGGCGTGGATGAGCGACTGCACAAACCGGCGGTCGGCCGGCGGGCACTCCCGCCACAGGTGCTCCCACACCTCGTGGGCGCCGAAGTACCGGCCGGCGATGAACAGGCGGAGGCCGTCGGCCAGGCGGGGGTCGGTGGTCATGCCGGGTTCATTATTGGCTCCGGAATGGCCAGCGGTGAAGAGACCTCACCCCCCGGCCCCCTCTCCGAGCCGGAGAGGGGGTGCTCAAGCGAGTCGGGTGCCGATTGGTAGGTTTGCCGCATTGCATGGAGGAATGGACCCATCAGCCAGGCATTCGCCTTGAACACCCCCTCTCCGGCTCGGAGAGGGGGCCGGGGTGAGGTTTCCGAACACACGTTTGGCACCGACGTTGCCTGGGGTACCATTCCCGTACCCGTTCCCCCGAGAGACTCCGCCGTGAAACGGACGCTGTTCGCCCTGCTGCCCGCCCTGCTGATCGCCACCCCGGCCCTCCCCCAGGAGCCGGCCAAGAAGCCGACGAAGGAGGAGTGGCAGGCGGTGGTGGACAAGGCCACCAGGTTCCTGGCCTCGAAGCAGGACGACAAGGGCGGGTGGAGTTCGGACAAGAGCATCGGTGTGACCGGCGTGGTGGTCACCGGCCTGCTCCAGTGCGGGGTCAGCCCGGACACGGAGCCGGCGGCGAAGGGGCTGAAGTTCGTCGAGGGGCTGGTGAACGAGAAGGCCGGTCACATCGCCGGGGCGGACCCGAAGGTGGGGCTGCAGAACTACGTCACCAGCGTGAACGTGATGGCGCTGGTGGCGGCCAAGCGGGACGGGTACCGCAAGGCGGTGGGCAACGCCGCCGACTTCCTGAAGAAGCTGCAGTGGGACGACGGCGAGGGGAAGACGCCGGCCGACGACTTCTTCGGCGGGGCCGGGTACGACAGCAAGAGCCGCCCGGACCTGAGCAACACCCAGTTCTTCCTGGACGCGCTGGCCGCCGCCGGGGTGGGCAAGGACGACCCGGCGTTCAAGAAGGCGGGGGTGTTCGTGTCCCGCTGCCAGAACCTGAAGAGCGAGCACAACGACCAGCCGTGGGCCGGCAAGGTGAACGACGGCAGCTTCGTGTACAGCGCCGCCGGCGGGGGCAGCACCAAGACCACCGACGCCGCCCTGGACGGCACCAAGGACCCGCTGCCCGGGTACGGCAGCATGACCTACGCCGGGGTGAAGAGCCTGATCTACGCCGGGGTGGCGAAGGACGACCCGCGGGTGAAGACCGCCCTCGGCTGGCTGCGGAAGAACTACACGGTGGACGCCAACCCCGGCATGCCGCCGCAGTTGAAGGAGCGGGGGCTGTACTACTACTACCACACCATGAGCAAGACCCTGGACCTGCTCGGCGAGGACGAGTTCGCCGACGACAAGGGGGTGAAGCACGACTGGCGGACGGACCTGTTCCGGGCGATCCAGAAGCGGCAGCAGGCGGACGGCAGTTGGGCGAACGCCAACGACCGGTGGATGGAGGGCGACCCGACCCTGGTCACCGGGTACGTGCTGATGGCCCTCAGCCACTGTCAGCCGAAGTGACCGGGACGGCACGACCGGCGGCGGGTTCCGGCTACCGACGGCCGACCCGCCGGCCGCGTCGGGGTGAAGGGTGCCCGCGGCATATCCCATCTCTCACACTGCGGACGACTTCGACACTCTGTCGGGAGAACCCGCATACGCGGTGGAACGATCTGTTCCTCGCCAGCGGCCGGCTGTACCATCCGCACTAAACCTCTCTTCATCCAGGCGGAGGGACCCGCCGCACACGCCGGAGGCCCGGCCGTGGTCCCGCACACTCACCTCGCCCCTCACCGGCCGGTCGTACTCGTCGTGGACGCGTACCCGGACGCCGCCGAGTCCACCGCCATGCTCCTCTCCCTGAGCGGGTACGTCGCCCACACCGCCACCTGCGGGCGGGCGGCGCTCGACCAGGCCCGCCGCCTGCGGCCGGACGTGCTGGTGATGGACATCCCCCTGCCGGACGGGGATGGGTATGCGCTCGTGCGGGCGCTCACCGTCGCCCTCGGGTACTGCCCGCGGACGGTCGTGGTCACCGGGGTCCACGGGCTGGAGGGGCGGTCGCGGGCGGCCGGGTGCGAACACCACCTGCTCAAGCCGGCCGACCCGGAGGTGCTCACCGCCGTGCTCGACCGGTACGCGGACGAGGTGGTGCCGCGGACCTGACCGGTCAGCCGGCCGGCGGCTCTTGCCCTACTCGCTTCGGGATCGGGATCTGGACGGCCACCGTCGTCCCCGCGCCGGGGGCGGAGTCGACGTCGATCGTCCCGCCGACCAGCTCCACCCGCTCCCGCATGCCGAGCAGCCCGAGCCGGCCCTTCGGCACCGCCGCCGGGTCGAACCCGCGGCCGTCGTCCTCGACCACCACCGACACGAACCCGTCCGGGCGGGTGACCACCACGCTCACCGCCGTCGCCCCGGCGTGCTTGGCCACGTTGGTGAGCGCCTCCTGCACCACCCGGTACACCGCTGTCTCCACGTCCGCCGGCAGGCGGCTGTCCCCCACCCCGGCGGTGTCGAACTCCACCCCGATGCCGGTGCGGCCGAACCAGTCGGCGACCAGTTGCCGCAGGGCCGGCTCCAGCCCCAGGTCGTCCAGCGAGGTCGGTCGCAGCCGCACCGCCAGGGCGTGCGTCTCGCGGCCCAGCTCGTCGGCCATCCGCTTCACCTCGTCCAGCCGCTCGCCGGCCGCCGCCGGCAGGCCGGGGGTGCCGCGGGCGGCGGCCACCGCCAGCCCCAGCCCGGCCTGCAACTGGCCGAGGGAGTCGTGCAGGTCGCGGGCCACCCGCCGCCGCTCGTCCTCCTGGGCGGTGCCCAGCCGCCGGGTCAGGTCCCGCCGCCGGGCGAACTCGGCTTCCAGCGCGTCCACCGCCGCCGCCAGTTCGCTCGTCCGCTCGGCCACCCGCTCCTCCAACTCCTCCTCCGCCCGTTTGCGGGCGGTCAGGTCGCGGAGCACCTTCACGAACCCGCGGCTCCCCTCGCCCAGCGGGGTGAGCACCCCGCTGGCGTAGAACCGGCGGCCGTCCTTTCGCAGGTGCCACCGCTCGTCCGCCGCCCGCCCGCTCCGCCGGGCGGTGTCCGCCTCCCGCTCCGGCACGCCGGCCGCCCGGTCCTCCGGGGTGAACAGGTCGTCCGCCGGTCGGCCCACCATCTCCGCCCCGGTCCACCCGAACACCGCCTCCGCGCCCGGGCTCCAGGTGGTCACCGTGCGGTCCGGGTCGAGGGTGACGATGGCGTAGTCGGTGGCGCTCTCGACGATCAGCCGCAGCCGCTCCTCGCTCGCCTTCAGGGCCGCCTCGGCCAGTTTCCGCTCGGTGATGTCCACCCCGACGGACTGGGCCTCGGTCACCCGGCCGGTCGCGTCGAACCGCAGCCCCCGGTTGGTCCACATCGTCCACCGCGGGCCGTGAGCCGAGGTGACCAGGTTCTCGATCTGAATCTGGGGGGTTTCGGGCGTCAGCGCGTCCAGCCTCGCCCGCACGTCGGCGTGCCCCTCGGGGGGGATCAGGTCCCAGAAGCTGGTGCCGATCAGCTCCGCGACGGTCTTCCCGTACACCCGGGCGTAGGCCGCGTTCACCATCAGGATCGTGCCGTCCGGGCGGAACCGGCACACCATCTCCACCTGGCTCTCGACGAGGGCCCGGTACTTCTCCTCGCTCGCCCGCAGGGCCGCCTCCGCACGAGCCCGCTCGGTGATGTCCCGGATGCCCAGGAGGATGAGCTGCACGTGGTCCAGCCGCCGCCCGTTCACCAGCATCACCCGCCGGCCGAGGCCGTCGAACTCGTGCGTCACCTCGTAGTCGTTGAACACGTTGCTGTCCGGCAGCACGTCCTCCAGCAGCGTCCGCAGGGCCGGGATGTGCCACTGCCCGTTGCCCAGCTCGTACACCTTCCGCCCGATGGTGTCCGCCGGGTTCACCCGGAAGTGGGTGTAGAACGCCGGGTTGACGCTCTGCACGGTCAGGTCCGGGTGCAGCACCAGCAGCGGCTCGTGCAGCGTCTCGACGATGCTCTCGGCGTACTCCTTCTCCTCGGCCAGCGCCCGCTCGGCCTTCGCCCGCTGGACCGACGCCCACGTCCGCTCGGCCACCTCCTCGACCAGCCCGATCTCCGCGTCGGTCCAGTCGCGGGGGCCGGCGGTGTGGACGGCGAGGATGGCGACGAGTTTTCCCTCCTTCACCAGCGGCACGCCGACCGCGGCGAGGATGCCGACCGCGGCGTGCGCGGCCCGCTCGGCGGCCGCGAACCGGGGGTCGGTGCGGGTGTCGCGGAAGACGATCCGCCGCCCGTCGCGGTAGGTCTGCATGACCCAGTGGCCGAAGGTGTCGGCCGAATACGGGCCGTCGGGGAGCGGGGCCGCCCCTTGCTCGTAGCCCCGGGCCACGATCCAGTTGTCGCCCTCGACCTCGGCGTAGAGCGCGCGGTTCACCCGCAGGTGCTCGCCCAGCACGCGGGCGGCGGCGACCTTCACCTTTTCTGGGTCGGCGAGCGGCCGGAGCATGTCGCTCAGTTTCAACAGGAACGTCTGTCGCTCCTCGCTCGCCCGCAGGGCGTCGCGGGCCAGGATGGCGTCCTCCATCAGGTTGAGCGCGGCCTTGCGGGCGGTGGCCAGCTCGGCGTTCGCCCGCTGGAGTTCGGCCAGCGGGTCGGCGAGGCCGTCGTCGTGCTCGTGATTGTCCGTCACGGAAACCCTTGGTGCGATGTGGGGGCGGATGGCGGAGGGGAGAATGGTACGCCCGGGCCGGGTGTTCATCACGTCTGAGAATAGCCCGACACCCCGCCGTCCCGCCCTCTCTCGGCATTGTCACACCGCCGCGGGATGTCCGCCACGCCCATTTCCTCTGCCCGCGTAGAGGCTGAGCACGGCAACAGGGGCGGGGGGTGGTGGACCTTGGCCGCCCGGTCGGGTATCATTCATCGTCGGCGTCCGCCGGGGCGTGGCACCTCCCGCGCCCGGTGGTATACCCTCGCCGGCCGGCCGCCCGGGGCATCGCTCCCCCGGCGCGGACCGCCGTCCAAGTGCAACGCCAACGCCCGTCCCGAACGTCTCACCCGACGGCCAAGAAGTGCGGCCCGTCCGCAATAGCAAGTGACCGGCCGGTCAGCCCGTGGCTATACGGGCCGGGCGAGGACCGCCTCGACGTGTGCGATCTCGTCGTCCAGCACCCCCACGCTCCCCGCCTTCCCGTCCCGCAGCAGTTCTATCTCCTGCCACAGGTACTGCATGGCCGATCGGAGGTCCGGCTGGTCGGTCCCCGCCGGCAACGGGGTG
>CANJKY010000171.1 GCA_947474875.1 Gemmataceae bacterium | reverse complement strand
TTCTGGGCCGCGAACCGCATCACCCCGTCCGGCCCGCACAGCGGCACCGCCGGGTTGCACGCCAGTTCGACCGGCACCCGCCCGATCCGTTCGTCGCGTCCGGACGTGTCGATCCGCGCCAGCTGGAGCAGTTCGGCCCCCCCCGGCCCCAACTCGCGCCCGTCCGCGTCCAGCAACCGGACGCCGAGCGCCTGGGCGGCCCCGGCCCCGGCGTCGCACACCCCCGAATCACCACACCCGACGACCACCCGTTTCGCACCGGCGTCGAGGGCAGCGCGAACCAGCTCTCCGACCCCGCGGCTCGTCGTGAGCAGCGGGTTGCGTTGATCGGGCGGGACGAGTCGCAGTCCGGCGGCGGCGGCCATTTCCACCACGGCAATTCCGTCCCAACGGTCGTCCAATAGGGCGAAATGGCTGTCGAGCGGGTCGCCGGTCGGCCCGGTCACCCGCACCGGGACGAGCCGGCCGCCGGTCAACTCGGCGAGGATGCGGGCCGTCCCCTCGCCCCCGTCCACGACCGGTACCACGGCTACTTCCGCAGACGGGGCGGCTCGACGGACCCCGCGCGCCACGCACTCGGCGACGCGGTCGGCGTCGAGGCACTCCTTGAACCCGGACGGGGCGACCAACACTTTCAGCGGCATGGGCAGACCCTCGTTAAAGCCGGAGGCCGAGCGGTGCCCACCAGGCGAAGTAAAACGCGACGACGAGCAGGATGTAGGCCGGCGTGAGCACCAGACTCAGCCGGAGCAGGTCGGCCGCCTGCCCACTGTCAAACTCGTACAGCAACACCGCCTTGGAGCTGACGGGGAAGGTGACGCAGTAGTCGATCCCCACGGCGGCGACGAACACCACCACGGTCGGGTTCCACCCGGCCTCGCCGGCCAGGGCGATGAGCGGCGGGGCAAGGGCGGCCACCCGGGCCGTGTGGGAAGTCAGGTACAGGTGGGCGGTGACCGCCACGACCGTCACCAAAATCAGGGCCGCAGCCGGGCCGGCGTTGCGGCCCAGCCCGACCGCGTCCAGTACCTGACGCACGGCCCACCCGGACGCTCCTGACTCGGTTAGTGACCGGCCGAGCCAGACGGCTGCCCCGGCCAGGACGATCATGTCCCACGGGACCGCCCGCAGGGCGTCTTTCCAGTCGAGCGGCCCGACCCCCGGGGCGACCAGGACGAGCACCCCGAGCAGCATCACCGTCACGAACCCGAGCGGGTGAAGCCCGGTCGTGGTCCACAGTGCGAGTAGCCCGACCACCACCCCCAGGGTAGTCCGCTCCGCCCGGCTCCACGCGGCGGCGGGCGGAACCTCGGTGCCGTTTTGCCCTTCGACGACAGCGGTGGGCGCGACGGGCAGGTGTCGCCGCATGACCAGCCACGCGGTCAGGACGGCCGCCGCCGCCCCGAACGGCCCGGCCAGCAGGAGCCAGCGGGCGAACGAGACCGGCGGGTGCCCGGCCGCGGCCAGCAGGTCGTTCGCCAGCAGGTGGGCCGCCGCCCCGGTGAGCGTGACCGGGGTGCTCATTAGTACGACGCACGGGATCAGCAGCCCGAAGCACCGGCGAATCCGGCCGTCCTGGTCCGGGGGCAGCGCCCGCAGGAGGGGCAGCAGTAGCGCGGCCCGGGCCGTCGTGGACGGGACGACGAACGCCAGGGCGACCGCCCACGCGGTCACCCGCCAGCCCAGCCCGCGGGCGTTGGTCGCCCCGGATGCCACCCACGCCGTCACCCGGGCGGCCAGCCCCGACCGGGTCATGGCTTCGCCGAGCAGGAACGCGCCGAGGATCAGCCACACCACGTCGGCCGCCAGCAACTCCGCCGCACGCTCCTGCGGGACCGCCCCGAGTGCGAGGAGCAGGGCGACGGCGGCGAGGCCGACGTACCCCGCGTTCAGTGGGGTCCCGACCCAGCCGACGAGCGCCAGCCCGTACACCCACAGGACGGCCCGCGCGCCGGGCGGGATGCCCGGCCACAGCCACGCCCCGGCCGTTGCCACCGTGACGGCGACAAGTGCCCCGAATCGGTGCGCCGCGGTCATTCCGACCCCCGCACCGCACCATTCGCCGAATCCGTCGGTTTCTCCAACGCGGACCCGGGTCGGGTCACCGTCCAGTGCTCGATCTCCTTGTAGATGACGACCCGGTTCTCGATCAGCGGGGCGATGCCGAGGAGGAACGTCTCCAGCTTGGCCCGCGGCCCGAAGATTTCCACGAAGATGTGGACGTCGACCGCCCCGTGTTCGGCGTGAAAGCCGTCCCGGATCGGCCCGCCTTGTTGGGTGAAGCCGTAGGGCATCCCCTTGGCCGTCGCCCCGGTCAGCCCCGCGTCCCTCGCCTGGTGGACGATGTCGTGGTAGAGGGGGCGCGACATCAGTCGCTCCCACCACGTCCGCGCCGGCCGCTTGTCGCGGTGGGACAGGTAGATGCGGACGAGGCCGAGCGTCTCGGCGGTCAGGCCACCTTCGGAAGTCATTCCGGGTTCTCCGTTCGAGGATGAGGGATCGAGTGTGCGACGTGAGCCGACGCCGGCCAGCGCCAGGAGTGCGACCCGCAGCGACGAACGGGCCGCGCGGGTCTGGTTCAGGGTCATGTCCACCTGCGCGTGCGGGTCGTCGCTCTTCGGGGTGTCGATCACCTGGGACGGGTAGATGCCGCGGTGCCCCGACCACACGTAGGCCGAGCAGCACGCCAGCGCGATGTAGACGCCGTACTGCGCGCCGAACAGTTCGATCCCCATGACGGTGCAGGCCAGCGGGGTGTTCGCCGCGGCCGCGAACACCGCGACGAACCCGAGGGCCGCCATGAAGTCCGGGGGCACCCCGAGCACGTGCCCGAGCGTGCAGCCGAGGGCCGCCCCGATGAAGAACAGTGGGGTCACCTCGCCGCCCTTGAACCCGGAGCCGAGCGTTACGGCGGTGAACAGGATTTTCCAGGCGAAGGCGAACGTCGCGACCCCGGCGGGCTCGAAGCTGCCCACGAGCAGTGGGAGGCCCAGTCCCAGGTAGTCGCGGGTGCCCGCCGCCCACACGAGGGCCAGGACGATCAGCCCGCCGACGAACGGCCGGCCTGGCCCCCACGGGATGACGGTCTTGAACACCCAACCGAGGGCGTGGGTCAGTTCGGCGAACAGGATGCTTGCCAGGGCAAACGCCAGGGAGGCGATGAGTACCTTGCCCACCAGAGACGCGGTCACCAGCGGCACCCAGTTCACGTCCAGGCCGGCGGCCCCGATGGGCAGGTTGTGGATGGCGTAGTGGGAGTGGTGCAGCCCCCACGACTGGCAGGTCCAGTCGCCAACGATGCTGGCCACCAGGCAGGGGACGAGGGCGTCGTACCGCAACCGCCCGACCGCAAGCACCTCCAGCCCGAACACCATGCCGGCCAGGGGGGTACCGAACACCGAGCCGAACCCGGCGCTGATGCCAGCCATCAGCAGGATGCGGGCGTGCAGGGCGTCGAGCCCGAGGCGGCGGGAGAACCAGCTTGCGATGCTGCCGCCCATCTGGACGGCCGTCCCCTCCCGCCCGGCCGACCCGCCGAACAGGTGGGTGGCCACCGTGCCGATGAGGATGAGCGGGGCCATCTTCGCGGGCACCCCGGTCCGGGGCTTGTGGATCTCGTCGATCAGGAGGTTGTTGCCGCCCTCCACCCCTTTGCCGAAGTAGTGGTAGCACAGCCCGACGAGTAACCCGCCCACGGGCAATAGGTAAATGAGCCACGTCTGGGTTTCCCGCGTCCGGGTCGCCCAGTCCAGGCTGAACAGAAACAGCGCCGAGGCGGACCCGCCCAACACGCCGACGACCGAGGCCAGAACGACCCACTTGAGCAAGTAGCGGCCGATCCGCAGTTGCTCCATAGGGTGCCAGTGGAACGCCATCAGGTTCTCCGAAACGCAGCTACTCACACACGCTTTGACATCAGTTCGATATGCCCTGACCAGTGGGGAGGTACACGATCGCCCGTCAGTTTGCCGCAGGTGCTAGCGGAGCCGGGTCCGAACCGCGGCGGAACGCCGACCGACCTGGGAACCGTGCGGCCGGGCCGAGTTCCCGCTCGATCCACAGGAGCCGGTTGTACTTGGCGACCCGGTCCGACCGACACAACGAGCCCGTTTTGATCTGGCCGACCCCGGTGCCGACGGTGAAGTCTGCGATGAACGTGTCTTCCGTCTCGCCGGAGCGGTGACTGATGACGGCCGCATAACCGGCCGCCCGCGCGAGGCCGATCGTTTCGAGCGTCTCGGACACTGTGCCGATTTGGTTCAGCTTGATCAGAATGGCGTTCGCCACTCCCGCCTGAATGCCTTCAGCGAAGATCGCCGGGTTGGTGACGAAATTGTCGTCGCCGACCAGTTGCACCCGGCCGCCGAGTGACTGGGTGATCGCCTGCCAACCGGCCGCGTCGCCCTCGGCCACCCCGTCTTCGAGAGACACGATGGGGTACTTGCTCACCCACTCCTCGAACAGCCGGACCAAATGGTCCGGAGTGCGGTCGGGGCCGCCCGACTTTGAAAACCTGTACTTCCCGCCTTCAAAGAACTCACTCGCGGCCGGGTCGAGGGCTATAGCGACCTGCTCCCCAGGCTTGAAGCCGGCCATCTCGATCGCCGCCAGAATGACCTCGACGGCTTCCTCGTTCGACTTCAGGCTCGGGGCGAACCCGCCCTCGTCACCGACCGCCGTCGCATACCCCTTCGCGTGCAATACGGCCTTGAGGGCGTGAAACGTCTCCGCCCCGTACTGCAGGGCCTCCCGGAAAGACGGGGCTCCCAGGGGCACGATCATAAACTCCTGAAAGTCGACGCTGTTGTCGGCGTGTCGCCCGCCGTTGATGACGTTCATCATCGGCACCGGCAGGACGACTCCGCCGACCCCGCCGAGGTACTGGTAGAGCGGCAACCCGGCCGACGCGGCGGCAGCGCGGGCCACGGCCATCGATACGCCCAGCATCGCGTTCGCCCCGAACTTCGCCTTATTCGCCGTTCCGTCCGCGCTTATCAACAACCGGTCGATGGCGGCTTGCTGCCGGGCGTCCTGACCGATCACCAACCGGGTGATGTCCCCTTCGACGTTCTCGACGGCCCGGCGCACGCCTTTCCCGCCGAACCGGGCCGCGTCACCGTCGCGTAACTCTAGGGCCTCGCGGCTGCCGGTGGACGCGCCGGAGGGAACGGCCGCAGTCCCGACACTGCCGTCGGCCAGCCGAACCTCGACGGACACCGTCGGGTTGCCGCGAGAGTCGAGCACCTCGACGGCAGAAACAGTGGAAATCTGAGCCATTAGCAACTCCTCCGGTGGGGGCAACGACGGCCGGCACTCGCGGCGGATACCGCGGAGCTTGAGGTCTTTTGACGCCGGCATCGGGCACCCGCCGACACCGGGCTATGTCCACGAAAAAACCCCCCGGGATCCCGGGGGGTAGCGTCTAGACGCGCACCTACCCGGAGGGAAACCTCCCGGTAGGAGTCATCAGCCGGCTAACGCCGGCGGTTCAGGCGAACTCCATCGCCCTCAATCTGTTGTGGATAGTATTAGTCGCCATGAGCTGAGTGACCAGTCTTGCTGGTAGATTCTTGCAGAACTGCTTTGAGTGGACTATGCCCTGTTGATCAGGCTGGCGACTTGGCCGCCATCGACGAGTTGATTCAGAAAGTCACGGTCACGGTCAGCTAGCGGTCGCGCCCGTTGTTCGGTCAATAGTAAGCTCTCGTCACGGCGAGGCTTTTCTCTTGAGCGTGTAGGCGCATTGCCACTTCGCTTGTTCACAGCAACTCCACGAATTGACGCAGCCTGGAAACGCTTTGAGTCAGTCCCTGGCCTTCGAGCGTGGCCAGCAACTCCTCGGCCGTTTTCGGCGGCTTGCGGAGACCTTCCCGCTGCCGCTTCACCGCCGCGCAGACCGGCCCGGGAGCCGCATCGAGAAGGGACGCGAGGAAGTCGTCCGGGTGCATCGCCTCCAGGTTATACCTTGCCAGCGTGCTTTTCGGGAAGTCCTTCAGGTTAAAGGTGACGATAACCTCGGCGGCAGAACGAATCGCAGCCGCGAGGACGTGGCAGTCGTCGGGGTCGGGTAGGATCAAGGATTCGATCAGGTCTTCGTACCCGGTTACGAGGCAGTCAGGTATGGCATCGTTCATCAGCGACCGGGTGCGTGCCAAGCGTTCGGGGGACAGTTCCGGGTTGTCTTTCAGGACGCTGCGGACCCACTCATTGTGGATCGCGTCCGTCCACCGCGCCCGCACCAGCCCGGCCAGCGCGAGACGCATGAACAGATCGCGGAGCGGTGCCGGGTACAGGACGTTGGCGTCGTAGACGGCCGTGACCGGGTGGTCCATCAGTAGCCCATCCCCAGCTCCTGGGCCTCGGCGGTGAGCTGGTCGAGGATTTTCGCTCGGGCGTCGTCGTCCTTGCGCTTGTACGCCATCAGGTCGTCGAAGCGAACCCGGCGGTATTTGCCGACGGCGCGGGATGGGATTTTGCCTTCGTCGAGCAACTTGACGACGTAAGGCCGCGACACGTTCAGGATGTCGGCGGCTTGCTGTGTGGTGAGTTCGGCGTGGGTCGGGATCAGGGCGACGGAGTGGCCCTGCGACATTTCGGTCAGCAGGTGCAGGAATAGCCGCAGGGCGGATGTCGGCACGGACACCGTCTCGGCCTCGCCGCCGCTGTCGTCTACGAAACGGATGCGGGCACTTGTCCGCCGGTTCAGCTTGCGGGTGGCTAGCAGGCGGCTCGATTCGCGCGCGAGGACCGCGTCGGCTTCGCTCGGGGCGACCGTTTCAAAGTTCTCGGGGATCAGCGTGGACATGGGTTCCTCCTCTCGTTGCTTGGGTGTAGTCTACCACGATCTCGAAGCGGACGCAACGCTCAAAACACTCGAAACGGCATATGGCTGGTTCACCCGTTGTGTCTGAGGGTAGCGTTTTCGCGGTTTTTCTGCGGATTTCCCCCTGGCTTGCTGGTTCACCGTCGCCGTCGGAGTGTTTCGTCGCGGGGGTTCGCAAGAATCCGCCCCCGCGACGGAACGCGACAGAGGCGGCGGGCCTTTACGCGGTTCACTAGAGCCTGAGGAGGATTCCGAGCGGGGGTTTTCTTCCGCCGGACTGCCTTCGCACTTCGGCTACGGCGGGCTTTGTCCTTCGCCTTCGGCCTTCTGCTCGCGTTCGCGGCGGATGCGCTCGGCAAAGCTCGTGGTTGCCGGCTGCGGGTCTTTATCTTGCGGTGTGTCTGCCGCCGATTCGGTCGTCGCACTGGCTTCTTCCTGCCTGCGGCGGATGCGTGCGGCTATCGGCTCCTCGGCGGCT
>CANJKY010000170.1 GCA_947474875.1 Gemmataceae bacterium | reverse complement strand
GTACTCGGCCGGGGCGGCGTTGTACGCGGCCCGGCGGTGGTTGCGGACCACCCGCAGCATGTGGTCCTTGTTCGCCGCGTACCGGGCGAACGGCCCGATGTCGGCGGCCATCTCGGCGCTGGCGGCGTAGGCGCCGGCGTGCAGGATGGCGGTCAGCGCCCCGCACTGCGCCCGCCCCTCCGGCGAGTCGTACGAGATGCCCTGCACCATGAGCAGCGCGCCCAGGTTGGCGTACCCCAGCCCGAGGGTGCGGAAGTCGAACGACTTCTGCGCCACCGGCACGCTCGGGAACTGGGCCATGTACACACTGATTTCCAGGATCAGCGTCCAGATGCGGACGGCGTGCTTGTACGAGTCCACATCGAACTTACCGGCCGCGGTGTCGTAGAACCGCATCAGGTTGAGCGACGCCAGGTTGCACGCCGTGTCGTCGAGGAAGGCGTACTCCGAACAGTTGTGTACGATCAGGCCGTTGGCCACGAAGTGACTCGTGACCGGTTCGGTCAGGTCGTACACGTCTTCGACGCCGAGGTACTCCAGCGTTTCGACATCGTCGACCATCCGGTCGGCGTAGGTCGTCACCTCCCGGTTCAGCCGGGCCAGCCGTGCACACTTTGGGCTGCCGGGGATGAATCCGATCTCCTGCTCGAACACGATCCGCGAGCTGCGGCTGATCCGCAGGCTGTGTATCTGCTGAACCGGGTACTCCTTCACCCCACCCTTACCGTCCGGCATCATCGCCGTGGCTTGCCCGACCACCCGTCGGTCGCGGTACAACTTCGCCTTGATGCCGAACGACAGCAGGAGCAGTTGCACCTGCCGCAGCAGTTCGGCCGAGCAGCTGTCCAAGCTGACGTACTGCGACTTATCCCCGTAGTGAGCGACGGTGCCGTCGGCGGTGAACAGCCCGCGGAGAATGCCGGCGAGTGAGTCGCGGTCGAGCCGGAACACGTCGGCCGTGAACCGCTTCCGGGCGCTGCCCTCGTTCAGCACGGCGAACCGCTTCAGTTGCTCGACTACACACCGCGATGAGGTGGACAGCCGCACCGTCGCCTGCGGGCTGGTGACGTTCGACTCGCGGGCGCCGCGGCCGTCCGGGGCGAACTCACTCTTGAACGACATCACGTCGTCCCGGACCCGCGCGGCGACGCCCGCTTCCTCAGGCGACAGGGTGACGATGGCCGTTTCTGCCTCCCCCATCAGGCAGCCGTCGCCGACGAGCAAGCCGAGGAACTCGCGAACCCGTTCGTCCAGTTCCAGCGACCCGTCCGCCCGCGTATGTTTGGACATCATCGCGGGGCTAAGCCGGATCACGTCGTCTTTCCGTAGCTCGCACGCCGGCACGTCCCCGCGGTTGGCGGTCAGCACTTTATGGTCGCCCGTCAGCTTCAACTCGAACCCGGCTTTTGTCCGCAGGCGGTACACCGGCTTGGTGCCAGTGCGGAACGCCGGCTTCACCGGGTGAAACTGGCCGTCCGCCCCAAGTACATCGAACGGTTCGTCCAGCAGGGTGTCGATCCGCTCCCACCCGCGGGACGTGGCCACCAGCGTGTCGCCGGTGACGCACGGGTTCGTCGCGTTGATCCGCCCGTCCACCGGGCAGGTGTGCCACTCGTTGAACGTGGTGTCGAACTGCACGCCGGGGTCGGCGCACCCCCAGGCGGCGACGGCGATGTGGTCCCACAGCTCGCGGGCCTTGAGCGTCTTCTTCGGCTTCGGCGCGCGACCCTGCTTGGCCGCCTTCTCCTTCTCCGTCCGCCAGTACAGGTGCCAGTCGGTGTCCGCCTCCACCGCCTTCATGAACTCGTTGGTGATCCGCACGCTGTTGTTGCTGTTCTGCCCGGACACGGTGAAATACGCCTTGCTCGTCCAGTCGGTGTCGTACTCCTCGATCTCCAGGTGGGTGAACCCCTGGCGGGCGAGCTGCATCACCCGCGCGATGTAGTTCTCCGGGATGAGCGCGGTGCGGGCGTCCAGCACCGCCTTCCGCAGCCCGCCGTTCTTCGCCGGGTCGAGCTGGTCGGCCTTGTTCGGGTGGGTGTGGATGGCCTTCAGGATGGCGTTCAGGTGCTTGTTCAGCAGCCGCGACCCGCTCACCAGCGCGGCCACCTTCTGCTCCTCCACCTGCTTCCACTGCACGTACTCTTCGATGTCCGGGTGGTCCAGGTCGAGCACCACCATCTTGGCCGCCCGGCGGGTGGTGCCGCCGCTCTTGATCGCCCCGGCCGCCCGGTCGCCGATCTTCAGGAAGCTCATCAGCCCGCTCGACTTCCCGCCGCCGGAGAGCGGCTCGCCCTCCCCGCGGATGGACGAGAAGTTCGACCCGGTGCCGGACCCGTACTTGAAGATGCGGGCCTCGCGGACCCACAGGTCCATGATCCCGCCGTCGTTCACCAGGTCGTCGCTGACGCTCTGGATGAAGCAGTTGTGGACGACGACGTTGTTGGTCAGGAAGTTGTGGCTTTCCGTTTCGATGTCGTACACATCCATCTCGCCGACCAGTTCGATCGACTCGATCACCTCGTCCCGTAACCGGGCTACGCTCCGACCGGGCACGTTCAGAGCGGACACCAGCTTGTCTTTCTTGTCCGCGGACACAAACCCGATCCACTCGGCGAACTTCTGCTTCTCACTCCGCCACCCGATGTTGACGTGGTAGTACGTCTGCCGGTCTTCGCGGGCATCCTCGCAGAGTTGAATGCGGTTGTAGATGCCGAGGTTGTGGAGTAGTTGAGACACCCCAACGGCCAGCTTCGGCGAGATGGTGCCGAACACGATGTCGCTGGTATCTCGCCCTTCGCGGACGCGGACACACCCGTCGGCCTGAAACAGTGCCCGGAGGTACGCCGATACCACCGCATGCCCTCCGGTCTTCACCGCGACCGGCACCTGCATTTCCAACCGCCGGTCGAGCAAACCGTACTGCTCCACGAACGGTCGGAGGGACTCGCCGTACAACCGCAGGCGGCGGACATCCAGGGACTCGTCCTGCACGTCGGCGGTCCGCTCGTGGCTGTGGATGCCGTCGAACACCTGATCGACGAGGGCGGTCACGTACTCCCGTTCCGCAGCGTTGACGGTCATCGCCTCGACTGTGAGGCTGCGGTTGGTGCCGTGCGCGTACTGACCAACGAACCCGTCACCTTGGAGCCAGCCGGCGAGGGCCGCTTCGGCTGCGGCGTGTTCCTCACTACGGGTGGCGATGGCCGTGTCCGTCCGCTGGATCAGCCGCATTCCCACCTTCAACGCGCTCACCTCGACCCATTCCTTCCGGGTCTTGTGTCCGGCGGAAGCGAGGACGAGGTGGTCGGCCGTCGCCTCGATGAAGTTGCCGTTCGCCAGCGTCACCCGGTACACCGGCTTTACCCCGTTGTGCTTCACCGCCACCACCCGCGTGACGCCGTCGCGGTCATACACCGGCAGGCCGATCATCCCGTCTTCCACGATGCGACCGATCGGCAATGGCCCGCCGGGGGTGGTCACCTCGGCGTGGTACGGGAGGCACGCGTGCGGCTGCGGCCGCTCGTAGGCGTTCTTCGACCGCTCCATCGCCAGGTTCGCCGGGTCCACGAAGTAGTGGCCCTGCGCCGGCCCCTCGATGCCGTACGCCCAGTGCAGCCCGGTGTTGAACCACTGCGGGCTGTTCGGCGCGGCCATCTGGGTGGCCAGCATGTGGCACGTCTCGTCGAAGAACGCCCGCGCGTCCTGTTCCGACGCGAAGTACCCGCCCTTCCACCCCCAGTACGCCCAGCACCCGGCCAGGCGGCTGAACACCTGCCGGCTGTCCCGCTCGCCGACGATCTCCGCCCCCGGCTCGGGCACGCTCCGCTGGAGCCACGCGGGGACGCCCTCCTCGGCCACCTTGGCGGTGCGGGCGGCCACCCCCGCCTTGCGGAAGTACTTCTGCGCCAGGATGTCCACCGCCACCTGGCTCCACCCCTCGGGCACCATGATGTCGGTCATCTCGAACACCACCGACCCGTTCGGGTTGACGATCTTCGAGGCGCGGGGGGCGAACGCGACGGCGGCGAACGGGTCGTGGCCTTCGCGGGTGAACCGGCGGGTGATCTGCATGGCGTGGTCCAGTCAAGTCGGTCGGGCGATGCCCCGGCCGCGCGAGTGCGGCCGGGGGGGGGATGAACACTCACTCCGGTGATCGGGAGTTTACCACCAATTTGTTCAGTGTGTACAGACCGAACGGCCGTCCTGGGGCGATAGTTATTCTGGCCGGCGGGCGGCGGGCGCCTGCGCGGGTCCGGCCAGTTTAGCGCTTCTTCCGCTTCTCCGCGCCGGGCGCTCTGGGCGCTTTCGGCGGGTCGGGTGAAGGCGCCGCGTTCGATGCACCCGTCACAAACGGCAAAGTCAGCCCCTTCTGATCCTGGTACTTGCCCTTCTTGTCGGCGTAGCTCACCTTGCACACCGCCTCGCCGCGGAAGAACAGCATCTGGGCGATGCCCTCGTTCGCGTAGATCTTGGCCGGCAGCGGGGTGGTGTTGCTGATCTCGATCGTCACCTTGCCCCGCCACTCCGGTTCCAGCGGGGTCACGTTCACGATGATCCCGCAGCGGGCGTAGGTCGATTTCCCCAGGCAGATGACCAGCATGTCCCGCGGCACGTCGAAGTACTCCACCGTCTCGGCCAGGGCGAACGAGTTCGGCGGGATGACGCACTCGTCCGCCTCGATGTCCACGAAACTCTTCGGGTCGAACTTCTTCGGGTCCACCGTGCTGCCGTACACGTTGGTGAACACCTTGAAGTTCCGCCCGACCCGCACGTCGTACCCGTAACTGGTCAGCCCGTAGGAAATGATCCCCGGGCGGTGCTGTTGCGGGGCGAACGGCTCGATCTTCACGTCCCGTTCGATCAGCCAGTCCGGCAGGATGCCCATCGTTCGCCCCCTCCTGGGTGTCGGCGCTCGTTCACAATCGGTTCGGTGTGGGGGAAACCCTCTCTCCCGCCGCCGCTTTCTCCGGCCCCGCCCGTTCCCCAACCCGCCCGAATTGGCCGAGTCACGTCCATCCGGGCTATTGAACCGACCGATACAATTATCGCGTTCGACACCCCCTCGCGCAACCCGGTACCCATGACGCCCGCCGCCGCCGCCGTCGCGTTCGCCGTCGCCCTCACCCCGGCCGCCGAACTGCCCACCAAGTTCTGGGGGATCACCCCGGACGTGGCCGAGGCGGACCTGCCGAAGCTGAAGCGGAAGGCGGACACGGCGGTGGTTCTGGTCCACGGGCTGATGCCCCGCCCGATCCGCCAGGGGTTGGCCGAGGCCGCCGACCCGCACGCGTGGCAGAAGCCGACCGGCGACCTGGTGAAGGCGCTGGCGGCCGACGCCGACGTGTTCGGGTTCAGCTACGCACAAACCGGGCCGGTGGACTCGGTGGTGCTGTCGAAGGGGTTGCGGGACGGGGTGGCGGCGGTGAAGGCGGCCGGGTACAAGGAGATCGTGCTGGTCGGGCACTCGGCCGGCGGGATCGTGGTGCGGCGGTTCGTCGAGCTGTTCCCGGACGCCGGGGTGACGAAGGTGGTGTGCGTGGCCGCCCCGCACCGCGGGTCGGACTGGGCGAGGTTCCCGGACTTCACCCTGCCGAAGACGCAACAGCGGTTCATCCGCTCCCTGCTGCCGGACGTGCGGGAGACGCAGGCGAAGGGGTGGGAGTGTACGGCCGACAAGTGCGTGCAGTTCGGGGTGGTCATCTGCAAGGCCGGGCGGATCGACGGGGACGGGGTGGTGGGCGTCCGCAGCCAGTGGCCGGACGAGCTGCAGGAGCAGGGGGTGCCGGCGGTGCTGGTGGGGTGCAACCACTTCGACGCCATGAAGTGCGAGCGGGGGGTGAAGGCGATCACCGAGCTGGTGCAGGGGAAGGTGGTGCGGTGGACACCGGAGCAGGTGGAGCAGGCGCGGAAAGCGCTGTTCGGGGCGGAGAAGAAGAAGTAGCCGGCCAGGATTTTCTGTCCGTACTGGACCGGGGTTTGCATTAACCAGGTGACGAGACACCAAGTCGGCCCCGGTGAGCCAGGGCCGCCCGCCTGTCAGTCCCCCCTTCCCCCGGCCTCTCCCCGAAAGCCGACGGCCCCTGCCGTCGGCTTCCTCTTTTTTGATGGCGAGCCGCTCACTTCTTCCGCTTGTACTCGATGACGAACGACGGCTCCTTCGTGTCGCCCATGTACATGCTGAACGTCTCGGTGTCGTCGTCCGGGTACACCGCCACCGACTTGAACTTGGTGGCCGGGCCGTCCGGCCCGGGGCCGGTGCCGGTCATGGTGAGCGTCTTCTTGTCCTTGTCGTAGGTGCCCTCCATCAGCACGAACCCGGTGTTCATGCTGTCCGCCCAGATGCTGGTGAACTTCTTCTTCGCCGGGTCGTAGGTGTCCATCCCGCGGCCGGAGAACTTCTGCCCGAGCATGTCGCCCTCGAACGTGCTGGTCAGCCACAGCCCGCCCAGTTCCATCTTGTACGTCGCCGTCCCCTTGCTCTCCATCCCGCCGAACTTCATGGTGGCCGCCCAAGTGCCCTCGTGCTTCTTCAGCCACTCGTGCTCCAGGCCGGGCTTGGCCGGCTCCTGCGCGACCCCTACCCCGCACACCGCCGCCAGAACCGCCGCGATCGTCGTCCGCATGGCTTACTCCTCCGAGATGCATCCTCCCCGCAGGGTGCAGCGTACACCCCAATGCGGGAAGGGTGCGGGAAGATGACACGCCGGCGGGCGAGCGGCAATGTCGGTAGCAGCCGCTCCGAATCGGGATTCTTTGTTTCCGCAGCCGATACAGTTCGAGGATTCCCCAACCTTCCTCGGAGACCCGTCATGGCCCTGTGGCTGATGAAGTGCGAGCCGGACTGCTACAGCTACGCCGACCTGGAACGCGACGGCCGCACCCTGTGGGACGGGGTGGCCAACCCGCTGGCGCTCAAGCACCTGCGGGCGTGCGCCCCCGGCGACCGGGCGTTCTACTACCACACCGGCGACGAGAAGGCGGTGGTGGGCGTGATGGAGGTGACCGGCCCGCCCGAACCGAACCCGAACGAGACGGATCCGAAGCTGATGGCCGTGCCGGTGGCGGCGGTGCGGCGGCTGGCCCACCCGGTGACGCTGGCGGCGATCAAGGCGGACAAGGCGTTCGCCAACTGGGAGTTGGTGACGCAGAGCCGCCTGTCGGTGATGCCGGTGCCGGAGGCACTGTGGCAGCGGATCGAGGCGATGGCGGCCACCACGCCGGCGGCACCCGCGAAGAAGAAACCGGCGGTGAAGAAATCCGCCAAACCGAAGAAGTGACCCGTTTCTCCACGAGTCGAGCGGCAACCTGGGAGCGCGGACGTCCCGTCCGCTCT
>CANJKY010000169.1 GCA_947474875.1 Gemmataceae bacterium | reverse complement strand
GGTGGACCTGCTCATCGGCGACCCGGCGAAGGCCAAGCGGCAGCTCGGGTGGAAACCGGAGATCACCTTCGAGCAGATGATCGAGCGGATGGTGAAGTCGGACATCGAGAAGTTGAAGGGCGGGAACACGGCGGACACCAAAGCCCGGGGCATTTGAGATTGAAGATTGAAGATTGCCGATTCCGGGCCTCCAATCTTCAATCTTCAATCCCCAATCTTCAATGCGTGTACTTGTTACCGGCATCACCGGGTTCGTCGGCGGGCACCTGACCGACCTGCTGCTCGCCGAGGGCGGGCACGCGGTGGCCGGGCTGAGCCGCCGCGCCGCCTGGCCGGCGGAACTGGCGCACCTGGACGGCCGGGCCGAGTTGTTCCCGGCCGACCTGCACGACCCGGCGGCGGTGGAAGAGGTGATCCGCCGCGTCCGCCCGGACTGGCTGTTCCATCTGGCCGGGTACGCCAAGACGGGCAAGTCGTTCGACGAGCCGGACGAGTGCTGGCAGGCCAACCTGGACGGCACCCGCCGGCTGTTCGACGCCGTCGTCCGGTCCGGCATCCGCCCCCGCATCCTGTTCGCCTCCACCGGGCTGGTGTACGGCGACCTGGACCCCGGCCGCGAGGCGACCGACGAGTCCACCACCCTCAAGCCGGCCAGCCCGTACGCGGCCAGCAAGGCGGCCGCCGACCTCTTGGCGTACCAGGTGACCCGCACCGCCGGGCTGGACGTGGTGCGGGTGCGGCTGTTCAACCAGATCGGCCCGCGGCAGAGCGCCGAGTTCGCCGTGCCCAACTTCGCCCGCCAGATCGCCGCCGCCGAACGCGGCGAGCAGCCGCCCGAGCTGGAGACCGGCGACCTGTCCGCGTACCGCGACCTGACCGACGTGCGGGACATGGCCGACGCCCTGGTGCGGGTGATCCGGCGGGGGGAGAAGGGGGCGGTGTACAACGCCGGCAGCGGGCGGGTGTGGAAGATGGCCGACGTGGTGGCTCAACTGGTGGCCCTGGCGCGGGTGCCCGTCCGGGTGAAGGCGAAGGCGGCGTCCGGCCGCATCGGCGACACCGCCGTGAGCCGGGCCGACCCGCGGAAGCTGCACGCCGCCACCGGCTGGCAACCGAAGTACGACCTCGGCCAAACGCTGTCGGATGTGCTAGAGAGTTGGCGGGCATCACCTCATCGAGAACCTGCGTCATGAAAGTAGCGGTCGTCGGCACCGGGTACGTCGGGTTGGTCACGGGCACCTGCCTCGCCGAGAGCGGGAACGAGGTGGCGTGCATCGACAACAACCCGAAGAAGATCGACACGCTGAACGCCGGCGGCATGCCCATCTACGAGCCGGGGCTGGCCGAGTTGGTCGCCCGCAACCGCAAGGAAGGCCGGCTCACGTTTACCACCGACCTGCCGGCGGCGGTGAAGGCCGCCCGGCTCGTTTTCATCGCCGTCGGCACCCCGCAATCGGACGCCGGCGACGCCGACCTGAGTGCGGTGTGGGCGGTGGCGAAGGCGATCGCCACAGCTCTGAAGTCGGAACCCGTCGGCCCGCCCGGTTCGCGGGTGGTCATCACCAAGTCCACCGTGCCGGTCGGCACCAACAAGCGGGTGGCCGAGATCCTGGCCGAGAACGGCTGCCCGCACGTGGACGTGGCGAGCAACCCGGAGTTCCTGAAGGAAGGCGCCGCCATCGACGACTTCATGAAGCCGGACCGGGTGGTGGTCGGCGTGCGGAAGCCGGAAGTCGGCGAGACGCTGCGGGAGCTGTACGCCCCGTTCCTCCGCACCGAGCGGCCGTTCCTGGTGATGACCCCCGAGTCGGCGGAGATGACCAAGTACGCGGCGAACGCCATGCTCGCCACCAAGATCAGCTTCATCAACGAGACGGCCAACCTGTGCGACAAGCTGGGGGCGGACATCAACGACGTCCGCCGCGGCATCGGGCACGACCAGCGGATCGGCTTCCAGTTCCTGTTCCCCGGCCCCGGGTACGGCGGCAGTTGTTTCCCGAAAGACATCCGCGCCATCCTCGGCATGGGCCGCAAGGTCGGCCAGCCGATGAAGATGATGCAGGCGGTGGACGACGTGAACGAGGCGCAGAAGCAGGTGCTGTTCACGAAGGTGAAAGCGCACTTCAAGGGCGACCTGGCCGGCAAGACGATCGCCGTGTGGGGGCTGGCGTTCAAGCCCCGCACCGACGACATCCGCGAGGCGCCGGCTTTGGTGCTGATCGACGCGCTCTTGGCGGCCGGGGCGAAGGTGCGGGTCCACGACCCGGAGGCGACGGCCAACGTGAAGGCGATCTACGGCGACAAGATCAGTTACAGCGACCGCCCCTACGGCGCGCTGGAAGGGGCGGACGCGCTGGCCATCGTCACCGAGTGGCAGGAGTTCCGCGCCCCGGACTTCGAGGTGATGAAGCGGCTGCTGACGGCGCCGGTCATCTTCGACGGGCGGAACATCTACGACGAGAAGGCGATGGCCGGGTACGGGTTCACCTACTACGCCATCGGCCGCGGCCAGCGGGCCTAGGTCGGGGTGGGCCGGGCGGTCCCGGCCGGGTATGCTCGGGCAGGACAGCCGGAGGGAAGGCATGAGCACCGCGACCCAGACCCGGATGACCGCCGACGAGTTCATCCGGGCTCACGGCGACGAGTCGGGCGTCGAACTGGCGAACGGCGAGATCCGGAGGATCCCGATGCCCGGCAGCGAACACGGCGAGGTGTGCTTCCGGGCAGCCCTGATCCTGGGCAATCACGTTGTGCCCAACCGCCTCGGGCGGATCATGACGAACGACACGTTCATCCGCATGAGCGAGACGCACTGCTTCGGGGCGGACGTGTGTTTCGTCAGTTACGAAACCCTGCCGGCCGACCGGCCGACACCGAAAGGCCCGCTCGCCCCGCCGCTCGAACTGGTGGTCGAGGTGCGGTCCCCGTCCGACTCGGTCGCCGACATGACGGACAAGGCCACCCAGTACCTGCGGGCTGGCGTGCGGGTGGTGCTGGTGCTCGACCCGAACACCGACTCGGCCGCCCTGTTCCGCCCGGACGAGTTGCCCCAGCGGTTCCACAACGGCGACGTGCTCACCATCCCCGATGTGTTGCCCGGGTTCTCCGCCCCCGTCGCCAAGTTCTTCGAGTAATCCGTTCCGAGGTGCCCCATGCGCTTCGCCGTCCCGGTCCTGTTGCTGCTCGCCCCGTTCGCCCCGGCCCAGACGCCGGACGAGATCAAAGCCACACTCAAGTTCATCGCCTCGCTCCGCGACCCGAACACCGGTGCCTACGCCGTCAACCCGCCGAAGTCGGGCGAGAAGCCGACGCCCAGCCTGCGGGCGGTGAACGGAGCGACGAAAGCGATCAAGTACATGGGCGGGGAGGTGACGGACAAGGACAAGCTGGTGAAGTTCGTACTCGGCTGTTACGACGACAAGACCGGAGCGTTCGCCGAGCCGGGCGGCAAGCCGGACGTGGCCGTCACCAGCGTGGGGGTGATGGCGGCAATCGAGGTGGGCGTGCCGAAGGAGAAGATCAAGAAGGCGATGGAGTACCTGGCGGCGAACGCGAAGGAGTTCGAGGACTTTCGCATCGGCTCGGCGGCCATCGAAGCGTGGGGCGTGAAGGACAGCCCGATCAGTGTGGAATCCTGGGTCTCGTCGTTGACGAGTCAGATCGGCGACCGTCGCCGGGTCGTCGGTGCGGCCGACCCAGACGCGGTGAACACCGCTCGCGAGACGGCAGGTGTCGCTGCCACCCTGCTCCGCCTCGGGCGGCCGATATTCGTGTTCGAGCAGGTGGCAGTGCGGATCTTGCTAGACGGCCAGCGGGACGACGGCGGATGGGGAAAGAAGGGCGAGAAGGCGTCTGACGCCGAGTCCACCTACCGCGTCATGCGGGCGCTGATGCTACTGAAGGAGAAGCCGAAGGACGTGGACGGGGTGGCGAAGTTCTTCGCCTCGTGCCGCCGCAAAGACGGCGGGTACGGGGTGGACGCCGCCGCCTCGAGCAGCATGAGCGGGGTGTACTACTTCGCCGTCGTCCGCCACTGGCTGAGCGAGAGGGAGAAGAAGTGACCGCGGGGTGCGCTCTCTCCCACCTCCCCCCTTGAGGGGGAGGTCGTCAACTCCACAGGAGTTGGCGGGTGGGGGGTCGAAACTAATACCACCCCCCACCCGGCTCGCTCCGCTCGCCGACCTCCCCCTCAAGGGGGGAGGTGTGAAATCACTACTCCTGTCACCCCTTCCGCAGCCGCGCCCAGTACCCCCCGTCGGACGGCTGCCCCGGAACGGCGGTGTGCTCCGCTTCCAGCGTCAGCCCCCGCATCCCCTGCATCACCGCCCGCACCACCCCGCCGTTCTCGTCCGGCTCGACGCTGCACGTCGAGTACACCACCACCCCGCCCGGCTTCACCCGGTCGAGCGCGGCGAACAGCAGCTTGGTTTGCAGCCGGATCAGGTGTTCGAACTCGGACGGGTGCAGCCGCCACCGCACCTCCGGCCGGCGGCCGAGCACGCCGGTGTTGCTGCACGGCACGTCCACCAGGGCGGCGTCGAACGGGCCGGGCGGGGCATCCGTTCCGTCCGCCAGCACCGCCGGCTCCACAATCGTCACGCCCATCCGCTGACACAGGGCCGTCACCGACTCCAGCCGCTTCGCCACGATGTCGCACGCCACGATGCGGCCGGTGTTCCGCATGAACTCGGCCAGGTGCGTGGTCTTACCGCCGGGGGCGGCGCACAGGTCCAGCACGCTCCAGCCCGGCTGCGGGGCCAGGGCCGACGCCACCAGCATGGACGAGTAGTCCTGTACGGCGAAAAGCCCGGCGTCGTACCCCGGCAATTCCCGGATGCTCACGCCGTCCAGCAGCCGCACCGCCTGCGGGTGTTCCCCCGCCGCGGCGTCGAGGCCCTTCGCCGCCAGTTGTTGCAGGTAGTCGCCGCGGTCGATCTTGGCAGTGTTCACCCGCAGCCACAGCGGGGGTGGGGCGTTGAACCAGAACCCAAGGCGGACGCACTCGTCGCGGCCGTGGCGGGCGAGCCAGCGGTCGGCCAGCCAGCGGGGCCAACTGAACGCGGCGGCGAGATAGGCCGGGAAGTCGGCGGGCGGGTCGGGCAGGAGCGGGCGGGTGAGTTTGCGGTAGCGAAGCCCAGGGACGGCCGTCCCTGGGCTTTCGAGGTCGAAGGGGATCGAGTCGGCACCGGCGGTCGGAACGAACTCATCCGTCACCACCTCCGCGACCTTCCGCAGAATCGCGTTCACGAACTTCTTCACCACCGGCGGGGTGATCTCCACCGTCTCGTGGACGGCGGCGTGCTTCGGCACGTGCGTGAGGAACGCGAGCTGGAACGCTCCCAGCCGCAGCAGGTCGAGGGTGTCCGGGTGCAGGTCGCGGAACGGGCGGGTGAGGAACGGGGCGACCAGAGCGTCGAGCGTGGCCCGCCGGCGGAGTACGCCCATGACCAGTTGCACGACGAGCCGGCGGTCCTGGGGCGACAGGCCCGCCCCGGCCGATTCGATCAGCTCTGCGGCGAACGCCTCCTTCTGCCGCGAGCGGCGGAGGACGTCGGCGGCAACAACACGGGCGGTCATCGCCGGCCCTGCCAGACGGCCGGGTCGCGGCTGGTGTGAAACACGGAGATGACGAGCACGCGATGCGGTTCTTCGGCGTAGTACACGCAGTAGGGGAAACCCTGGACGACTGCCCGCCGCACGTCCTTGTAGACGACGCCGTGGGCACGGGGTCGTGCCCCGATGCGGGTGAACACGGCCCGCACCGCTTCGGCGAATTGTGCCGCCTTTGCCGCACTCCGCGCGTCGTACCAGTCGAACGACTCGTCGAATTCCGCTTGCGCATCACCCTCGACAACGACCGGCAAGCTCATGACCGCCTCCGCGCGGCACTCCGCGCGAGGGCAGCGGCGATCACCTGTTCCGCCGGCACGCCGCCGTTCGGGTTGGCGCGCGCCGCTACCAGCCGGCGGTCGAGTTCGGCCTTCAGCTCTTCAGACAGCGGGGCCGCTTCCGCTTCCGCGGTCACGCTATCCAGGATGGCGTGGGCGATGAGCACCCGTTCGTCGGCAGGCAGGGCGAGGATAGGGGCCAGGTCGATGGTTGCGATCATAGTCGGCTCCTCCGTTCGGCGTCGGGGAAGTATATCACACCAACACCTCCGGCCCGAAGCGGTAGCCATCCTGGATCGGGTACCCGCGGAGGAACTCGTCCGCCGTCATCCGTTTCTTCCCGGCGGGCTGGAGTTCGAGGATTTCCAACGTCGTGGCTCTCCGCCCTTCGAGCCATCCCGCGGTGACGAACAGTCGCCCATCAATCGGCAGTGTCATGCTCCCGCCACCCGGTTGAGGAATGGCGTACTCACGGAGCAACCGGCCCTCGAACGGCTCGTTCGTTCGCCACTCACCCCACGGCGGAATAGTCACGGCAGCGATAATCACCCGCATCGGTTCCTTGCCGGGGCGGTGGAAAAACGTGTACGCCGTCGGCCACGGCTGCATCGCGCGGACGTGGTTGGCGATCCGCTCGGCCGGCTGCGTCCAGTCGATCAGCCCCTGCTCCTTCGTCAGCTTCGGGGCCTTCGTCACCAGCGCCGGATCTTGCTTCGCCCCGCTCACCGGACCGGCTTTCATGCGCCGCACCACGTCCAGGCACAGCCGTGCCCCCAGCGGGGCGAGCCGGGCTTCGAGTTCGCCGGTCGTTTCCGTCGGCCCGATGTCCACCGCCTCCTGGGCGAGCATCTCGCCGGCGTCCAGGCCGGGGGTGATGCGGATGATGGTCACGCCGGTGCGGGTCTCGCCGTTCAGGATGGCGTGGGCGATGGGCGACGCCCCGCGGTACTTCGGCAGCAGCGAGGCGTGGACGTTGATCGCCCCGTGCGTCGGGGCGGCGATCACGTCCGGCTTGAGGATCTGCCCGTAGGCGGCGACCACGAGCAGGTCCGGCTTGAACGCCCGCAGTTGCTCCAGCCCGTCCGGCGTGTTGATGCTTTGCGGCTGGATGACCGGCACGCCGGAGTCGGCGGCGATGGCCGCCATCCCCTTACCGGTCTGCCGGGTGCTACCCCGCTTGTTCCCGCCGTCGCGGTCCGGTTGCGTCACCAGCCCGACGACGTTTTCCTTCGCCGCCAGCAGCGCTTCGAACGTCGGCTCGGCGAACGTGCCGGTGCCCATCATCACGATGCGCATTTACCCCTCCCCCCACGTCCACGTCTGCATGTCCTGGAGCTTCTGGTGGTTGGTCAGGTCGAACTGGAGCGGGGTGACGGTGATGTACTGCTCGGCCAGGGCGGTCACGTCGGTGTCCGGGTGCGGCTGGTGGCAGCGGAAGTCCGGGCTGGTCCAGAAGT
>CANJKY010000168.1 GCA_947474875.1 Gemmataceae bacterium | reverse complement strand
GCAAGACGCGGTTCGGGCAGTCGTGCCTGATGGCCCGGCGGCTGATCGAGGCCGGGGTGCGGTTCGTGACCGTCAACATGTTCGAGACGGTGTTCGACGAGATCACCTGGGACATCCACGGGTCGCGGCCGTTCACCGACATCGGCGAGATGGCGAAACAGGTGGCCCCGAACTTCGACCAGGCCATGAGCACCCTGTTCGACGACCTGAGCCAGCGGGGGCTGCTGAAAACGACGATGGTGGTGGCCACCGGCGAGTTCGGGCGGACGCCGAAGATCAACCCGGCCGGCGGGCGGGACCACCACCCCGGGGTGTGGAGCCTGCTCATGGGCGGCGGGCCGCTCAAGGGCGGCACGGTGGTCGGCGAGTCGGACGAACACGCCTACGCGCCGAAGACCCGCCCGCTCACCACCGGCGAGTTCGCCGCCACCGTGTACCGCGGGCTGGGCCTGGACTACCACAGGGAACTGCCCGGCCCGCAGGGCCGGCCGATCCCCATCACCGACTACGGGGTGCAGGCGATCGAGGAGCTGTTCTGACATCACCACACGAGGCCATTATGCCCCGCGAAGACGAACCCAACGACCGCCCGCCGCCGCGGGCCCGCCGGCGGGATGACGACGACCGTGACGACCGGGACGACGACCGCCCGCGGCGGCGCCGTTACCGGGACGACGACGAGGACGAGTACGAGGCCCGGCGGGCGCGGACGGACGCAACCGGCGGGCTGATCCCGTACAAGAACGGGAAGGCGCTGGCCGCGTACTACTGCGGGGTGTTCGCCCTCATCCCGTGCTTCGGCGGCATCCTCGCCATCCTGGCTCTGATTTTCGGGTTCCTCGGCCTGTCCTACGCGAAGAAACATCCGGAAGCGCGGGGCAAAGGGCACGCCATCGCCGGCATCGTCCTCGGCGTCATATGCACGCTCGCCTGGATCGTCGGGCCGATCGTGTTCGTCATCGTCAACGCCATCGTGAAGTGACCGCCATGTCCGCCACCCGCCGCCGCGGCGACGACCAGAGCGACTACGAGGACCCGATCGACCGGTACCGGCCGGCGGCCGACCGGCCGCGGACGAAAGGGCCGCCGCAGAACCCGAACGCCAACTCCGCGTTCACGCTCGGGCTGATCTCGCTGGTGCCGTGCCTGGGCGCGCTGCTCGGGCCGATCGCCGTCATCCTGGCGTACCTCGGGTGGCGGTTCGCCCAGGCCCACCCGAACGCCGGCGGCAAAGGGCGGGCGCGGGGCGGGCTGTGGTTCGGCCTGCTCGGGTGCTTTATCAACTACGGGCTGCCGATCGTCTTCTACATTCTGGCGTTGGCCTTCCGCCACTGAGGCGCGACATGAGTCGGTTGACCGCCCTCCTTGTGCTGCTCACCGCGTCTATCGCCCCGGCCGGCGAACTGGCCGTGTTCCCGCCGGCGGTCACGCTCACCGGGCCGAAGGCGAGCCAGCAACTGCTGGCGGTCGAGGTGACATCCGGCCGGGCCGTCGCCGACCACCCCGCCGCCAAGTTCACGACGAGCGATCCGAAAGTGGCGGTGGTGAGCGAAACCGGCGTCGTCACCCCGATCGGGAACGGCCAGGCGACGGTCACCGCCTCGGCGAACGGCAAGACGGCCACCGTCACGGTGACGGTGGCGGCGTTCGACCAGCCTGCCGCGTGGTCGTTCACCCGACACGTCGTGCCGACGCTCACCCGCACCGGGTGCAACAGCGGGGCGTGCCACGGGGCGCTGGCCGGCAAGGGCGGGTTCAAGCTGTCTCTTCGAGGGTACGACCCGGACGCCGACCATTTCGCCCTCACCCGCCAGGCCGCCGGCCGCCGCACCGACTCCGCCGACCCGCCCGCCAGCCTGATGCTGAAGAAGGCCACCCGGAAACTGCCGCACGGCGGCGGATCGCGGTTCGAGTCGGATTCCGACCATTACGCCCTGCTCCGCGACTGGATCGCCGTCGGCGCACCAGGCACGGACCCAACCGAACCAACGCTGTCGAAGATCGAGGTGTTCCCTCCGGCCGCATTGCTCAAGCCGAAGGACACGCTGCGGGTGGTCGTGCGGGCCACCTACACCGACGGCACCACGGCCGACGTGACCCGCTGGGCGCGGTTCACCAGCACCGAGGAGACGGTGGCGGCGGTGAGCGAGGACGGTACGGTGACGGTGGCCGCCTGCGGCGAGACGGCCGTCGCCGTGGTGTTCGGCACGCGGGTGGCGACGGCCACGATCACCGTCCCGCACCCGAACGCGATCGAGCCGGAGGTGTTCGCCGACTCGCCGAAGCACAACCTGATCGACGAGCACGTCCTCCGCAAGCTGCAACTGCTCAACCTGCCGCCGTCGCCCCCCTGCACCGACGCCGAGTACATCCGCCGGGCGTACCTCGACGCCTGCGGGGTGCTGCCCAGGCCGGACGAGGTGGCGGCGTTCGTGAACGACACGGCGGCGGACAAGCGGGTGAAGCTGTCGGACAAGTTGCTGAGCAAACCGGCGTTCGTGGACTACTGGACGCACAAGTGGTCCGACCTGTTGCTCGTGTCCACCCGCAAGCTGTCGCAGCAGTCGATGCTCGGGTTCTACCGCAAGGTGCGGTCGGCGGTGGCGGATAACCAGCCGTGGGACGAGTTCGCCCGCGACATCCTGACGGCCAGCGGAAGCACCCTGACGAACGGCGGGGGCAACTACTTCGTGCTGCACAAGGACGTGTCCGACCTGGTCGAGTCCACCGCGGTCACGTTCCTGGGCACGTCCATCACCTGCTGCCGGTGCCACAACCACCCGCTCGAAAAGTGGACCCAGGACCAGTACTGGGGCCTGGCGAACCTGTTCAGCCGGGTGGGGATCAAGAACGGCGACCGGAACGGCGAGCAGTTCGTGTTCGGCCTGCCGACCGGCGACGCGCTGCACCTGCGAAAGGGCGTGGCCATGCCGCCGACCCCGCTCGACGGCCAGCCCCTGCCGCTCGACTCCGCCACCGACCGTCGCGAATACTTCGTGCAGTGGCTGACGGCCGCGGACAACCCGTATTTCGCCAAAGCCGTCGTGAACCGCATCTGGAAGAACTACATGGGCCGTGGGCTGGTGGAGGCGGAGGACGACCTGCGGGACACCAACCCGCCGACCAACCGCGAACTGCTCGACGCCCTGGCCGCCGAGTTCGTGAAGGCGAAGTACGACACCCGCCACCTGATGCGGCTGATCCTCACCTCGGCCGCGTACCAGCGGTCGGCCAACCCGGTGCCGGGGAACGAGGCGGACGACCGGTTCTACTCCCGTTACCTGCTCCGCCGCCTGTCCGCCGAGGTTATCCTGGACGCGTACTCGGACGTGACCGGCACGCCGACGCCGTTCGACACGGTGGCGGTCGGGGCGAGCGGCGGCACGGCCAAGAGCGGCCTGTACCCGGCCGGCACGCGGGCGGTGCAACTGCCGGACTCGCTGCTCGTATCCCAGTTCCTCGACTCGTTCGGCAGGGCGGAGCGGGGTCTAACCTGCTCGTGTGAGGTGACCAAGGACGCCAGCGTGACGCAGGCTCTGCACCTGAACAACGGTCAGACGCTGAACGATAAGCTGCGGGGCGAGAAGTCGATCGTCGGCCGCTGGCTGAAGGCGGACACCGCGAACCCGGCGGTGGTGGAGGAACTGTTCGAGACGGCGCTCGGCCGCGGGCCGACCAAGGAGGAGCGGCGTATGTTCCTGAAGCCGCTGGCCGAGGCGACCAAGCTCGGCCCCCAGGCCCGCCGGGAGGCACTGGAGGACGCCGTGTGGGCCGTGCTGACCAGCAAGGAGTTTTTGTTCAATCACTGACCCCTGCTCGGTGAACCCGGCCCGCAAGGGCCGTGGGTGCGAACACGACAAGCACGCACCCACGGCCCTTGCGGGCCGGGTTCACGCAAATCAGACACACCATGCGCCACCTCCTTGCCCTCGTCCTCCTCGCCTCCGTCGCCGTTGCCGCCCCGCCAGCGCCGGTGACGGCCGCGGCGTTCTCCACGGACGGCAAGGTGCTCGCCGCCGGCACCCGCGGGGTGGCGTACCTGATCGACCCGGTCAGCGGCGAGGCAAAGGTCGAATTGCCCGGCCAGACGCAACGGGTAACGGCCGTGGCGCTTACCAACGACACGCTTGCGGTGGCCAGCGGCGAACCGGGCAGGTCCGGGGTGGTGCGCGTCTACTCACTGAAAGACCCGTCCCGTCCGCCGGTCGTCATTCTCGCCCACAAGGACGCCATCTACGCTGCCGCGTTCAGCCCGGATGGGAAGACGCTCGCTACCGCCGGGTACGACCGCGTCATCCACCTGTGGGACGTGACATCGCCGGGCAAGCCGCTCCGCACCCTCAGCGACCACAGCGACGCGGTGTACGCCCTCGCGTGGCACAAGGGCGGCACGCTGCTCGCCAGCGGGTCGGCCGACCGCACGGTGAAGGTGTGGGACGCGACCACCGGCAAGCGGCTGTATTCGCTCGGCGACGCCACCGACTGGGTGTACGCCGTCGCCTGGAGTCCGGACGGCGTTCACCTATCGGCCGGCGGGGTGGACAAGAGCGTCCGCACCTGGGAGGCGACCGCCGCCGGCGGCAAGCTGGTCGGCACCGCGTTCGCCCACACGAGGGCGGTGACGAAGGTGCTGTACTCGGCCGACGGCAAGTCCCTCGTCACCGTCGGCGAGGACCGGGCGGTGAAGCGGTGGGACGCGGCCAAGCTGACGGAAGCGAACGCCCTGTCGCCGCAGAGCAGTGACGCGCTGGCCGCCGCCCTGCACCCGGACGGCAAGCGGATCGCCGTCGGCCGGTTCGACGGCAAGCTCGAACTGCTCGACGCGACCACCGGCAAGGTGCTGTCCACCCCGCTGCCGGCCAGGCCGAAACCGGCCGTACTGACGACGGTGACGGCGGACTTCATCCAGCGGGGGAAGACGGGGCGGGTGGTGATCGACGGCCAGCGGCTGGATCAGGTGAACGCCGTCGCCTTCGACCGGGACCCGCTGGCCGTTCGCATCGTGTCCAAATCGCCCACGCGGCTGGAAGTCGAACTGACCGCCCCACCGCTGCACCCGGCCGGCATCAAGCAACTGCGGGTGATGAGCGAGGCCGGGGCGTCGAACGACCTGCGGTTCCACGTCGATCGCTTCCCGGCGGTCCGCGAGACGGCGAACTCCGATTCAGCCCGCACCGCCGCCACCATCCCGCTGCCGGCCACGATCGTCGGCAGCCTCGACCGGGCCGGCGACACCGACTTCTTCCGGTTCGAGGCGACCGCCGGGCAAGAGGTGGGCGTGCAACTCATCGCCGCCGACGCCAAGAAGTTCGACGGCATCCTGAGCGTGTCCGACGACGCCGGCCGGGTGCTGACCGAGTCCGGGAACGGGCTGCTCGGGTTCGTCGCCCCGAAGGCCGGGGTATACGCGGTCGGGGTGGCGGACAAGGAGTTCCGCGGCGGGGCCGGGTTCGGCTACCGGCTGCACGTCGGCTCGGTGCCGGTGGTGACGAGCGTGTTCCCGCTCGGCGTGTCCCGCGGCCGTAGCACTCCGGTGCATCTGAACGGCGTGAACCTGGGCGGGGTCCGCACGGTGAGCGTCAGCGTGCCCACGACCGCCGAGGTGGGCAGCCAGGTACCCGTGCCGGTGTTACAGGTGAACGGCGAGCCGCCACTCGGCGTGGCGTCGGTCGTCGTCGGCGAGTTCCCGGCCGCGGTGGTGTCGGCCGACGGCGGGGAGGTGAAGGTGCCGGGCACGGCCGACGGCATCCTCGCCCAGCCCGGCCAGCAGCCGGTCATCCGGTTCGCGGCGAAGAAGGGCGAGCGGCTGATCGTCGAGACGCACGCCGCCCGGCTCGGCTCACCGGTCGATTCCCGCATAGAAATTTTGGACGCCGACGGCCATCCGGTACCGCGGGCCGCCCTCCGCTGCACCGCCCAGACGTTCGTCACCTTCCGCGACCACGACAGTGCCTCCCCCGGCATCCGCCTGGAGACGTGGAACGAGCTGCGGGTGAACGACTTCCTATACGTGGGCACCGAGCTGATGCGGATCAAGGCGCTGCCGAAGAACCCGGACGACGACTGCCAGTTCGTGCAGGCGGGCGGGCGGCGGGCCGGGTTCCTGGGTACCACCCCCACCCACCACCCGCAGAACGCCCCGATGTACAAGGTGGAGGTGCATCAGCCGGACCACACGTTCCCGCCGAACGGCCTGCCGGTGTTCCGCCTGATGTACACGAACGACGACGGCGGCGACCAGTACGGCAAGGACTCGCTGGTCGAGTTCGACCCGCCGGAGACGGGCACGTTCCAGGTGCGGGTGAGCGACGCCCGCGGGGCCGGCGGGCCGGAGTTCGCCTACCGCCTCACCGTCCGCCCGCCGCGGCCGGACTTCAAGCTGAGCGTGTCGCCGAACAACCCGGCGGTGTGGAAGAACGGCGGGGTGCCGGTGACGGTGACGGCCACCCGGATCGACGGCTTCCAGGGGCCGATCGCGGTGCGGTTCGATGGCCTGCTCGCCCCGTTCACCATTCCGCCGACGACGATTGAGGCGGAGCAAACAACAGCGGTGGTGACGCTGTTCGCAGACGGGGACGTTAGCCCGACGCGCGAGCGAGGGGTGTTAAAAGCGATCGGTACCGCCGACATCGGCGGCAAGGCGGTGGTGCGTGAGGCGACTGCCGGCACGCCGACCCGCCGCGATCCCGGCGATCTGACGACGACGACGAACCTCCGCGAGGTGAAATTGGTGCCGGGGCAGGAAACGAAACTGCTGGTCCAGGTCGAGCGCCGCGGGGACTTCAAAGGGCGGGTGCCGCTGGAAGTCCGCGGGCTGCCGCACGGAGTGAAGGTGCAGAACATCGGGCTGAACGGCATCCTGGTCATGCCCGACCAGACCGAGCGGGAGGTGGTGCTGTACGCCGAACCGTGGGTGCAGCCGATGACCATGCCGATCGTGGTGTCGGCCCGCAGCGAGCGGAAGGGGACCGAACACGCGGCGAAGAGCGTGACGCTGAAAGTGGGGAAATAGCCGCGATTCGGCGGGTGATACGGGGTGTGGCCATCTGCTGCCGTCGACCCCACTCTGGCGATGCTGGGGAAAGCACTCGCGTTCGGGTTGTGTGGTCGTTGCGGGCTGGTAAAGTCGACAAACACCCACGACGCTCACCGGTGCCGCATGACTGCTCCACGCATTGCCTTCGTTATCCTGCTCGTGTGGGCACTGCCCTGCCCCGCCGCGGTGGTGACGGTGCTGAACGCCACCAGCCAGGAGGTGGTGTTTACCGTCGAACACAAGCGGGAGAAGCCGGCCGAGATGCGGGTAGCGGCGGGCGAGGTGAAAGCCGTTCCGGTCGGCCGCTCGCCGG
>CANJKY010000167.1 GCA_947474875.1 Gemmataceae bacterium | reverse complement strand
GTCCGTTTCACCTCCCGGTTCACTAGCGTCGGGATGAGGACGTTTTCGAGTACCGTCACCTGCGGCAGCAGGTGGTGATCCTGGAACACGAACCCGATCCGCCGGTTGCGGAACGCGGCCAGGTCGTTCTCGCTCAGGGCGAACGGGTCGGCGTCGTCCAGCTTCACCGTGCCGGCGGTCGGGCGGTCGAGCGTGCCGAGGATGTGCAGCAGGGTGCTTTTGCCGGAACCCGACGGCCCCATCACAGCAGCACTCTCGCCACGGTTCAGCGACAGCGACACCCCGCCGAGCACCGGTAGCGGGCCGGACCGGGTAGGATACTCTTTGCGAACGTCCGTAACGACGAGGGACAAGTTCAGCTCTCCAACTTCGTGCGGAGGTCGTCCGGGATGTCCAGGGCCTCGATCTGCCCGTGCCCGGCCGCCCGGCAGTACACGGCGGTCATGCGGCCGGTGGCGATCGGCTCGGCCCCGCGGGTGAAGTCGAACCGGTAGCTCACCGACTTCTTGCCGACCTTCTCGACCGTCACACCGACGGTGAGCAAGTCCTCGAACCGGGCGGGCTTGGCGAAGTCGCACCCCACGCTCACCCGCGGGAACCCGTACCGCACCCCGCCGTCGGTCCACGTCACGCTCAGCCCGCGGGCGTGCAGGAAGTCGGTTTCGGCCACTTCCATGAACTTGAAGAAGTTCGAGAAGTGCATGATCCCGGCCATGTCGGTGTCGCCGAACTCGACGCGGCGGGTGGTGGTGGACGGCATGGCGGGAAGGTACATGTGGCAAGGAACAAGGAACAAGTAGAAAGCCAGATTCAGTCACACAGCGGTCGGCTCCAGCCGCTCGGCCGGGGAGACGTACCGATTCAGGATATTCAGCGTCGCCTCGGCCATGTGCCGCGCGGTGAGGGTTTGCGTCAGCCCGACGTAGCCTTTGCGGCCGAGGTCGGCGGCGCGGGGCAGGTCGGTCAGCAGTTCCCGCAGCGCGGCCGTCAGATCGCCCGCGTTGTTCTGCTCGAACAGCAGCCCGCCGCCGGTTCGTTCCACCAACTCCGGGAATGACCCGACGTTCGGCTGTACCACCGGCACCCCGTTCGCCCACGCCTCCAGCACGTACAGCCCCTTCGGCTCGCGGAACGCGGTCGGCACGCTCAGCACGTCGATCGACTGGAAGAACCGCACCTTGCTCGGCAGGTCCGGGCACACGACGTGCTCCAAATCGCCCGCCAGCCCGGCGTCCACCAACCGCCGCACGTTCTCGTCGAAGTAGGCCCGGTACTTCTCCCCGAGCCACCCGCCTACCCGCAACTTCACCACCGGCATGCCGGGCACCCGTCTCAGCCGGATGTACGCCTCAACCAGGTTGTGGAATCCCTTTTCCGGTGCGAACCGGGAGAAGAACCCGACGGTCGGCGGGCGGTCGGCCGGCCGGGGGGTCGGCCCGGCGTGTCCCCTGGTGTTGATGCCCGGCAGCACCACATGCATCTTACCGTGGTCGATGCCCAGGTACCGGCTCATGTACTCGCCGTAATTCCGGCTGGTGACCAGGTACGCGGCGGTGGACTCGTCGTTCGCCCGGATCAACTCGATGCACGCCCGGCGGTCCCGCTCGGGCAGTTCGTCCAAGAACACGTCATCCCCTTGCAGGGTGGTGAGGACGGGCACGCCGAGCTCGCGGCGGATGGCCGGCACGCACCCGGACAACAGGGCGTTGGTCATCAGCACCACCTGCGGCCGGACGTCCGCCTTCAGCCAGTCCACCAGCTTCCCGACCTCTTTCGCCTGCTTGCCGTGCGTGCCCTGCAGCATGGAGACCGTCAGCCCGCCCATCTTCGAGTAGTCCGTCTTGCCGACGAACTTCCCGGCCCAGCGGAGCAGGCGGTTGCCGTTGAGCAGGGCGTCGACGAACCTCGGGGCGTGGCGGAACAGCCAGGCGTGCTGTTGCAGGTACACGTTCACCCCGCCGAGGAACACGCGGGGGGCGGCCACGCTGGTCTCGTCGGTGGTGAGCGGGGTGTAGGTGGGCACCAGCAGGGCGTCGTGGCCGAGGGCGACGAGGGCGGCGGCGAGGGTGTTGTCCCGCATGCAACTGCCGCAGAACATGCCGCCCGCCCCGGCGGTGACGCTCACGATCCGCATGACGGCCAACTCTCCGCGATGGGTGCCAGGGGGAATACCGGGCGGCCGGCGGGGTGTTTCACGTGATTGTATCCGGGTGCGGCTACAGGTTCTTCACCTACTCCTCACGCAACGCTCAGCCCAACCCCTTATGAGTGGCGCAAACTGAATACGAAACCCACCCCGTCCATGGTGAGCCACCCCGTGACCATCCCGGACGCCATCATCCTGTCCGACCTGCACCTGGGGTCGGACAACTGTGAGGCGAAGGCCCTGGTCGAGTTCCTGGAGGCGATTCACGACGGCCGCACCCCCGCCCGCCGACTCGTCCTGAACGGCGACGTGTTCGACTCGATCGACTTCCGCCGGCTGAAGAAGTCGCACTGGAAGGTGCTCAGCCTGTTGCGGAAATTGTCGAACGACGTCGACGTGACGTGGGTGTGCGGGAACCACGACGGGTCGGCCGAGATCGTGTCGCACCTGCTCGGGCTGACGGTGGTGGAGGAGATCGTGGTCGAGTCCGGCGGGCAGCGGGTGCTGTTCCTGCACGGCCACCAGTTCGACCAGTTCATCGATCGGTACCCGATCACCACTTGGGTAGCGGACACCATCTACCGCGGGCTGCAGAAGCTCGACCGCTCGCACCACTTCGCCAAGCTGGCCAAACGGCGGAGCAAGATGTTCCTCCGTTGCTCGGACAAGATCAAATCCGGGGCTGTGGAGTACGCTCACAAGCGGGGGTGCGAGGTGGTGTGCTGCGGGCACACCCACCACGCCCTCGCCGACACGGCCGGGCCGGTGGCGTACTTCAACAGCGGTTGTTGGACGGAAAACCCGTGCCACTACCTGACGCTGGCCGACGGGGTGATCGAGGTGTGTACGTTCACCCCGGAGGTGAGCGACGCGGAAGCGCTGATGGACACGGTCGAAATCCCGGCCGAGATCACGCGGCGTCAGCCGCTGGCGGTCGGGGTGTGACCGCCGGCGAGCCGGGCGGCGCTTTTGTAGCCGCGAGCCAACGGCGAGTGCGTCATGCCGAACTCGCTCGCCGTTGGCTCGCGGCTACGGAAGGCAACCGACTCAGCCCGTCTTCTCCTCCTCTACCACCGGCTTGGTGGCATCGATCAGCAGCCACAGGCCGACGCCGGCGAAGTACACCACCGCGTACAGTGCGAAACAGATCACGTACCCGGCGTCGGCGATCCGCTCGGTCGGCAGGCCGGCATCCAGCGTGTTCGCCTTCATGATCATGCCGGTGACGAAGATGCCGGACACCGCCCCGACCAGGTTGCCGAACATGTTCATCGCCCCGCTCACCGTGGCCGCGTACTTGCCGCCGATGTCCTGACACACCGCCCACGCCGGGGCCATGATCAGGTCGTTGCAGAACCCCATCAGGATGAGCGGGACGGCGAACGCCCACAGGTTGCCGGGGAAGGCCAGCTTGCCGCCGATGGCCAGGACGTAGCACACCCCGGCCAGCCCGTACCCGATCATGCCGTACCGCCGCCGGCCCCACTTGCGGTCGCCGGTGCGGCGGATGTACCGGTCCGACAGCACTCCGCCGAAAAAGCAGCCGAACATGCCGACGAGTAGCGGGGCGCCGCTCAGCAGGGCGAGCAGAATCTTCCCGAACGGAGTGGCGTTCCAGTCGGCGAACTCCTTCTTCATCGCCCCCGGGTGGTTGTACATGAGGAAGTACCAGCAGAAGTTGGTGACCACGTACATGAGGCACACCGCCCACAGATTCCGCGACCGCACCAGCTTCCCCCACGGGACCGTCACCGCTGTCGTCGAGCCGGTCCGCCCGGCGTTAATGCGGGCCAACTCCTCCGGGCTCACCTTCGGGTGGTCGGCCGGCTTGTTGGTGAACACCAGGAAGAACGCCCCGCACCACACGGCGGCCGACGCCGCGAACAGCCACATCGCCTCCCGCCAGGTCAGCCCGCCGAGTTCCACAACCAGCACCCACACCAGCGGGGTGAGGCCGCCCATCAGCCGGGCGCTCATCCAGATGGCGCTCTTGGCGAACCCGCGGTCGGCCGCCGGAAACCAGTTGTACAGCGCCTTGGCGATGTTCGGGAACGCACCGGCCTCGCCCACCCCGAACAGGAACTGGATGACCACCAGGGCGGTGAACCCGACGTACACCCCGCCCGGCAGGGTCGTGCCCGTGAACCCGGTGAGGGCGACGAACGCCGTCCACCACAGCACGACGCGGAGCAGGGTGGCCCGCGGCCCGCGGGTGTCGCCCAGCCAGCCGGACGGCACCTCGAAGATGGCGTAGGCCAGCTGGAACGCCATCAGCACCAGGAAGAAGTCCTCGGTGTCGTACTTCTTCGACCCCTCCGGCAGGTCGGCGTTCAGCTCGGCCATGATGGCCGCCTTCGCACTACCGTTCGCCGCCCGGTCCATGTACGTGATCATGGCCAGCAGGCAGAGCAGCCCGAGGACGACGAACCGGTAACCGGAGCGGGGGACGGCGGGGGAGGGCATGTGCGGCGCCGGGGAGGGAGTGAACCGGCACACTGTAGCCAGCGGGCGGGCGCGCGAAAAGACGCCGACCGGTCCGCGGGCCGAGATCCGTCTCGGAACACCGCGGTCGGTCGGCGGAGGGGGACACCGCCCGCCTCACCACACGGGGGGCCGATGGGGGATCAGCCCTCCCGCTTGGCCTCGGCCACCGTCTTGATCCGCTCGCCCAGCAGGGCGACGTCGAACGGCTTCTTGAACACGTCGTCGAACCCGTACTCCTTCAGCTTCTCCGGCTCGGCCTCGTCCTCCCCAGCCAGGCCGATGATGAGCGTGCCGGCGTACGACTCGATCTTCCGCAGGTTGGCGGTGATCTGAATCGACTCGCTGCGGCCGAGCGACAGGTCGACGATGATCGAGTCCGGGTTGAAGCTGTGCGCCAGGCTGCCCGCCTGGAACCCGCTGCTGGCGTACTCGTACTTGAACTCCTCGCTCTCCGGCAGCAGTTCCTTGATGCGGTCGTTGAACAGCTTCTCGGTGCCGATGAGCAGGATCTTGTGCAGCTCTTCTTCTTCCAGATCCCCCAGCGGCATGCCGTATTCCTTCAGGAACCGGATGAGCTGCTCGCGGGGGATGCGACGGTCCTGGCTGCCGGGGATACGATACCCCTTCAGCCGCCCGCTGTCGAACCACTTGGACACCGTGCGAGGGGCGACTTTGCAAATCTTGGCGACTTGCCCGGTGGTGAACACCTTTTTCATGGCCTGGGGCACTCCGTTACGAACTCGCGCCCCGGCAAGCGGACGGTCCGCGGCGGTTCCCGCCCAGTCCATCGGGCGGGGGGGCCGTGCGGTCCGGGCCGCCTCTCGCCCGTGTTCGCGGGCGGCGGGGGGCCGGGGGGTGGGGGGTTCGGCGAAACCTGACGCGGCTCTCGTGCGGGCGGCGGTTGGGGTCAACCGCACAGCCGACGCGACGACGGGGGGCGGAGGCTCCGACGGGGGATTTATTCGGTCGCGGTCGATTCGCCGGCTTAGCCAATTCTGCTAGGCCGGGGGAATTGAGCGATCGAGTGTGACCCTGCGGTGGGAGCGGCGGCGCCGTCCGGATCGGCCACCGGCCGACCCGCGAGAACCGCGTCATCTGCCTCGATCATCGAGAAACGCACCGCCCCACCTTGACGCCGAGGGCGCGCGGAACGTGCGACTCACCCAACCCGAGTGCCGGTCAGTCCGGTTGTTCCGGCGACGGCACCCGCCCGCCTACGACGCCACCGCATTCAGCCGTTTCCTGAACACGCACTTGTCGTCCCCGTCGCAGTAGAAGTCCGCGATCTGCGCCGCCAGCGTGTACCCGTTGTTCAGATAGAATCGCCGCGTCGGGTCGTAGTGCGGGGTGGAACTGGTTTCGATCAGCAGCAGCCGACCGCCGAGTTGCACAATGTGCTGTTCGACACGATCCAGAAGCCACCGCCCGGTCCCGCGGCCCTGACGGTCTTTGCCCACCACGATCCACCACAGCTCCCACGTCCGGTCGGTCATGGCCACCGGAGAGAAGTACACGAACCCGACCGCCGCCCCGCCGTCCTCCAGTGTCAGGCACACGTGCCCGTATTCCGCCCCCTCGCGGTGGAAGTCGTCCAGCACCTCTTCCAGTGTCTCTACTTCGTGAGGCTTGAACACTCCGGTGCCGGTGGTGAGGGCGAGCAGGGCGGGGGTGTCGGCCGGGGTGGTCGGACGGAACATCGAGAAACTCGGAGTGCGGAAATCGGAAGGCGGGGTGAAGAAATCCTACTTGATCGATTTGCTACGGATCTAGAGCGGCTGATGAGAGCGGACACTCGGCGTTGCATCCGGCGACAGCCCGAACTACAGTACCCACACCTCTTATTCATTCCACCCGTCATTGCCGGCCCTCGGGGCCGGTCCGGGGGTCGTTCATGGTCAAAGTCCGCCGGCTGATCGTTACTCCCGCCTGCCGCCGCTACGTGCAGATCAACATCCGCGACTTCATGATGAGCGAACGCGAACTGGCCGACAAGTACGGGGTGCCATGGTACCCGGCGTGGCTGTCCCTAGGGGCGGCGCTCGTCGGCCTGTTCCTCGGCCTCGCCGTCGGTCGGACGGTCTGACCGGCTATCTACGGCCGCTTCAGCTCGAACAGGTCCGACGTGTGGCACCAGAAGTCCCCGCCGAGGCGGGCGACCGTCTTCAGCTTCCGCGGGTCCGGGCGGCCGTTCGCGTCCAGCACCTCGTCCGAGACGTGGATCATCACCACTTCACCGATGACCAGGTTGGCCGAGATCGGCCCGCCGCCAACCGGCAAGATTTGCAGCATCTTGCACTCCAGTGCGGCGGGGGTTTCCGTCACCCGCGGCGGCTTCACCCTCACGCTCGGGGTGGTGTGCAGCCCGGCCAGTTCGATCTCGCTCTGATCCGCCGGCAGTTCTTTCGAGGTCAGGTTCACCTTTTCGGCCAGCGCCGCGACCGAGACGTTCACCACGAACTCGCCGCTCGCCTCCAAGTTCCGCAGGGTGTCCTTCTTCGACCCGTCCCGCTTGTTCGTGGGCGAGAACACCACCACCGGTGGGTTCGCCCCGAACGTGTTGAAGAAGCTGAACGGGGCCAGGTTGACCACCCCGGCCGGCGACACGGTCGTCACCCAGGCGATCGGCCGCGGGGTGACCAAACCGACGAGTTGGTGGTACACGTCCAGGGCGTTCTGCGGGGTCGGTTCGAGGTGCATACGCTTTCCCAGTGTGGTCCGCACACGCCGTGT
>CANJKY010000166.1 GCA_947474875.1 Gemmataceae bacterium | reverse complement strand
GGTGTTGAAGTCGGGAGCAACACACCAAACGCGATCGGGATGGCCGGTGGAGAGCCGGGTTGGTATTTCCCGTCGCCCAGGTTGCGACTGGCGCTATGTTGACTTTGCCCGGTTGTGTTGACCCGCGTGGGGACGCCATGCTGACGAGACAGCGTGTGGTACTCGAACTGCTCCGGCAGGCCGAACGGCCGGTGTCAAAAATCGAGTTGATGAAGTGGTGCTTTCTCCTCCGGCACGACACCCCTTCGGCCGGCGGGTCGGCCTTCTACGACTTCCTGCCATACCACTACGGGCCGTACTCGTTCTCGCTCCAGCGCGAGGTGGCTGAACTGGTGGATCAGGGGTATGTGAAGGCGAACGAAGACCGGCTGCAGCGGACGGATCTGGCGGTTCGTGCTGGTGAACTGCCAACCCGTCTGACTGGTGATGTTGTCCGCGTGGTCCGGAGGTTCGGCCAAGTCAGTACAGATGACCTGCTCGACCATGTGTACGATCGGTTTCCGCGGTACACGATGCTCAGTCGGCGGAAAACACTCGTTTCTCGTCCGGTTGCCGAGCCGGCAGTGCATACCGCCGGCTACGAAGGGCGGCAGGTGGACGGCTTTTTGTGGCTGCTCTTGGCGTCTGGCATTCGCCGGCTGATCGACGTGCGAAGCAACCCGATCGCCCGGCGGTACGGATTTCACAAGAGTACCCTTTCCCGCCTCTGTGCTTTGCTCGACATCGACTACATCCATGTCCCGGAGTTGGGAATCCCGTCAGCGGAACGGCAGGCTCTGGACGACACCCCGTCCGCCAGAGATCGCTTGTTCACAAAATATACATCCGTTACAATCCCATCCCAGGAAGAAGCCGTCGAGCGGGTAGCAAGGAGCATGACGGAACGGGCGTCCGTCTTGGTGTGTATGGAAGCCGCGCCGTGTGACTGCCACCGGAGCCGCCTGGCGACGGTCGTCGCTCACCGGACCGGGTTGCCGGTCCGACACCTGGGGGTGGACGATGGGAGGGAAACAAGCCGCTGACCGGCAGCGGGTGCTGATTACCGTGATGACCTACCCCCACCCGTCCGAGAAGTATCAGGAGTTGGTATGCACGGCAGGTGTGACGGCGACCGGCGAGTGGGTGCGGCTGTACCCGATCGATTACCGTTACCGCCCGCTGCAACAGCAGTTCCACAAGTACCAGTGGATCGACGTCGAACTCCTCCCGCCGGAACCGGGCAAGGACAACCGGAAGGAGAGTCGGCGTCCGGTTCTGGACACGATCCGGCTTGTGGGCGAGAAGTTGGACACGAAACGGGACTGGGCGGCGCGGCGAGAGATTATCGACCGGCTTCCACAGCCCACGCTGAATCATCTGAAGCAACAGCACGACGACGACAAGCAGGCTGGTCGCCCTCGCACCTCACTCGGCGTGGTACGCCCGGCGCGAGTTCTAGACTTGGAAATCCGCGAGGCATCCGAGGACTGGAAGCCGAAGTGGAAGCAAGACATCGCACAACTCCGGCTGTTCGGCGAACCGCGGAAGCCTCTCCGCAAGATCCCGTACACGTTCCACTACCACTTCGAGTGCGAAGACTCCGGATCGAAGCCGCATGTGGCGATGTGCGAGGATTGGGAACTCGGCGTGCTGTACCTCAACGAAGTGGCCCGCCTGGGATCGGAGGAGCAAGCCGCCGAGAGTGTGAAGAAGAAATTCCTGGGCGAGTTGTGCGGGCCGACGAAGGACACGCGGTTCTTCATGGGCACCAAGTACCCATACAACGTATGGCTCGTTCTCGGTGTTTTCTGGCCTCCCAAAGCGAGCGGGAGTGCCAAGAAGAAGCCTGTCAGACCAAGCCTGTTCGACAGGCTTCAGGAGCCAGACGATACTTGACCCTGGTTCACCGCTTCGCGGCGCGGACCTGGTCGAAGGCGTCGCGGAGGGCGGCGGTGGCGGTGCTGCCGGAGCCGATGAACCCGGTCATCGCCCCGCTGTCGCCGGCCGGGATCTGCACCCGCACCTCGTACCCGCTGCTTGTCTCCTTCGCCGCGAACACCTTCCCGCCCATCCGCTTCACCTCGGACGTGATCTGATCCGTCGGCGTCACCCCGCCGGCGTCGCGGCTGGTGATGCCACCGCCCGCCCGGCGGTCGTTCGGGATGCGGAGATCGGAGATGCCCTCGTCCCGGCTACCGCCAGCGAGACCGGCGGCGGTGTCGCGGGTGGACGACCGGCCGGCGTCGGCGCGGATGAGCGGATCGCGGGTGTCCTTGATGCCGTAGGTGTCGCGGCCGGTAGGCACGTTCGGCGGGGGGATCTTCTCGCCCATCAGCGGGTCGCGGCCCTTCAACATGCCGACGCGGTTGTCCCGCTCGCTCGCGCACCCGGTGGCGAAGGCGGCGGCACACGCGAACCAAAGCGGCAGAGAACGAATCGACGCGGTCATGGGCGGTGCCCTCGCGGGTCGAACCGGCCACGGTCCGACGCACTCTGTAAACTTTACCCCGCAACCCCACCCGCCGGCCGGCCGGCGACGGCGGATTCCCCGCCGGCACTCGGCGTCTGGTTCACACGGCACGCGGTGGACGGGTTGTACCAACCCGATCGGGTTTGCGGGTTGCACAGGCCGGCGAACAGAACGCGAGGGCGCCATGGCGGTTCACACGGTTGCGGTCATCGGCGGCGACGGCATCGGGCCGGAGGTGATCGCCCAGGCGGTGCGGGCGGTGCAGGCGGCGGTGGCCAAACACGACCGCGGGCACGAGTTGAAGCTCACCCACCTGCCGTGGGGGTCGGAGTTCTACAAGAAGCACGGGCACATCCTGCCGGACGACGGGTGGGACACGCTGGCCAAGCACGACGCCATCCTGTTCGGGGCGGTCGGCGACCCGAGCATCCCGGACACCATCCCGGTTCACCAACTGCTGCTGCCGATGCGGCGGCGGTTCGACCAGTACGTGAACTTGCGGCCGGCGTACCTGTTCGACGGGGTGCCGTGCCCGCTGGTCGGAAAGAAGCCGGGCGACATCGACATGCTGGTGTACCGCGAGAACACCGAGGGTGAGTACGCCCCGGTGGGCGGCAAACTGTACCCGAACACGGACACCGAGGTGGCGGTGCAGACGAGCGTGTTCACCCGGGCGGGGTGCGAGCGGATCATCCGGGCGGCGTTCGAGGCCGCCCGCAAGCGGCCCCGCAAGACGCTCACCAGCATCACCAAGAGCAACGCCCTGCTGTACAGCATGACCCTGTGGGACGCGGCGTTCGAGGCGGTGCGGAAAGACTACCCGGACGTGAAGTCGCACGCCCTGCTGGTGGACGCGGCGGCGATGGACTTCGTGCGGCGGCCGGAGGCGTTCGACGTGGTGGTGGCCAGTAACCTGTTCGGCGACATCCTGACCGACCTGAGCGCGGCGGTGGCCGGCAGCATCGGGCTGGCGAGCAGCGCGAACGTGAACCCGACGAAGAAGTACCCGAGCATGTTCGAGCCGGTCCACGGCAGCGCGCCGGACATTGCCGGGAAGGGGATCGCCAACCCGCTGGCGGCGGTGCTGAGCGGGGCGCTGATGCTCGACCACCTGGGGCTGACGGCCAGCGCAGCCAGGGTGCGGAGCGCAGTGGCGGCGGTGCTGAAGAACGGCCAGGCCCGGACGAAAGACGTGGGCGGCACCGCGACGACGGCACAGGTGGGCGACGCGGTAGTGGCGGCGGTGTGAAGAGTGTGTATTTGCCCTCTCCCCTTGAGGGAGAGGGTGGATCGTCGAGCGGAGCGAGACGAGCCGGGAGAGGGGTTCTGAGTATTCGACCCCTCTCCCCGTCGTCGGCTACCGCCGTCGCCGACCCTCTCCCTCAAGGGGAGAGGGTGTCAGAACAGCGTCTCCGCAGGCGGCCCGCCGGTGTACGCAGCGCCTTCACCCTTCCCGAAGTGCCGTGTGCGGAACCGCTACGCCAAGTTCGGACTGCTCCTCGTGGCGTCGTGGTGCGTGATGACGTTCACCCACGAGATGGGACACGTCGTCGGTGGGTGGGCGTCTGGCGGAACGCTTCGTGAGGCGCACCTCGCGCCGTGGGAACTGCCGTACAGCACCTTCGAGCCGGACCCCCGGCCGCTCGTCACCTTGTGGTGCGGCCCGGTACTCGGCGCTCTGGTCCCGCTCGCGTTGGCTGCCGTCGTCCGCCGCCACGGGGCGTGGTTCATCGCCTACTTCTGCCTGCTGGCGAACGGGTCGTACCTGGCGATTGCGTGGGCGACGGGAGACAACCTGTTGGACACGCCCAAGCTGCTGGCGCACGGCGCCCACCCCGCGACCATCGTGACCTACTGCCTGCTCGCCATCGGCGTCGGGTATGTTGGGTTCCGCCGCCAGTGCATCCGGATACTGTCTCCATCGCGCGGTGAGGCACCCGAGCAGTGCGGCGGCAACAAAGCTTAGCGGTTCGTAGCAGCCAAGTTGATTCGGGCAGCCGAAGTCGCCGGCGGAAGGCTCTGCGGGGAACGTTTTGCCAGCCCCGAAGGGGCGTCCGGGAATAGCCAGGGGTGGAGCGACCGAAGGGAGCGCAACCCCTGGTACGAGCGCAGAAACCCCGCAGCCCCGAAGGGGCGACCCGTTCTGCTGGGTCGCCCCTTCGGGGCTGCGGACTTGTTGGGTGATTTGTTCCAGGGGTTCCGTCGCTGCGCTCCGTCACCCCTGGCTATTCCCGGTCGCCCCGTTGGGGCGAGCACCAGCATTCCGGCCGAGCGTGTTTGCTACTCTCCAGCTCGGAGGCCCCATTCACCATCTACGCCGGCGTGTTCGCCCGCGGCGGCGGGTCACCGAACAGGTCGGCCCGCACCCGCACCCGCTCGCGGTCGATCTGCTCGGCCGACGCCCCGAGTTCCCGCAGCACCGATTCGGTCATCGCCAGAGCCACCTCGCCCTCGCCGGCGAACACCGCGTCCGCCCCGGCCTGCCGCAACTCGGCCCGCTCCCGCAGGTACGCCGACCGGGCGATCACCCGGATGTCCGGGTTCAGCCGACGGGCGATCCGCACCACCTCGTCCGCCCCCTTCAGCCCGGACGAGGTGAGGGCGAGCGTACCGGCCGTCGCCACCCCCGCCTCCTTCAGCGTGTCCGGGTGGGCGGCGTCGCCGTACACCGCCGCGATCCCCTCGTCCCGCAGCCGCCGCACGGTGTCCACGTTCATCTCGATCACCGTCGACTCGATCTCATTATCCCGCAGCAACCGCACCATCGTCCGGCCGACCGGCCCGTACCCGACCACCACCGCCCGGTACCGCGGTTCGATCCCGTCGTCCGCCGCCGGGTTCGTCCCGCCCGGTTGGCGCTCGCGGGAGGTCAGCCACCGCCACAGCCGTGGTCGGCGGCGCAGCCACCGCTCGGCCGGCTCGACCCCGCGGTACAGCAGCGGGTTGAGCGAGATCGAGATGATGGACGCCACCACCAGCGCGTTCATCGCCGGCGGTGGGAGGATCTTCGCCTTCGCCTCCCCCTTGAGGTCCGCCTCCTTCTCCCCGGCCGCCATCCGGTCTTGCTTCTCTTTCTCCCCCTCGGCCGCCGGCCGGTCGATCTTCAGGTCGGCCAGGATGAACGAGAACTCGCCGATCTGTCCGAGAGCCACCGCCACCGCCAGGGCGGTCCGCACCCGGTGGCGGAACAGGATGACGATCAGCCCGGCGGCCAGCGGCTTGCCCAGCACCACCACCGCCAGCGTGCCGAGGACGATCCACGGGGAGGAGAGCAGGAACTTGGGGTCCAGCCGCATGCCGACGGACACGAAGAACAGCACGGCGAACGCGTCCCGCATGGGCAGCGCGTCGGTCGCCGCCCGCAGGCTGAACTCGCTCCGCCCGACCACCATGCCGGCCAGGAACGCGCCCAGCGCCATCGACACCCCGAACCCCACCTGCGACCCCACCGCGATGCCCATCGCCACCACCAGCACGGTCAGGGTGAACAGCTCCCGCGAGCCGGTGGCCGACACCCGGTTGAGCAGCCACGGGATCACCCGCCCGCCGAGCGGCAGGGTGAGGGCCACCAGCACCGCGATCTTCACCACCGCCCACCCGGCTGCCAGCAGTACCCCGCCCGCCCCGCCGTTCCCCCCGCCGCCGTACAGCGGCGGCAGCACGACCAGCACCAGCACGGTGAACAGGTCCTCGACCACCAGCCAGCCGATGGCGATGTGCCCGGTGCGGGTGTGCAGGTCGTTGTTGTCCGACAGCACGCGGGTGATGACCACCGTGCTGGCCACCGACAGGGCCAGCCCGAACACCGCCCCGAGCGCCCACCCCCAGCCGGCGGCCGCCGCCAGCAGCATGCCGAGGATGGTGGCCACCGCGCTCTGGAACACCGCCCCCGGGACGGCGATCTTCCGCACGGCCAGCAACTCGTCCAGGTGGAAGTGCAGGCCGACCCCGAACATGAGCAGGATGACGCCGATCTCGGCCAGCTGCTCGGCCAGGTGCGGGTCGGCCACGAACCCGGGGGTGTTCGGCCCGACCAGGATGCCGGCCAGCAGGTAGCCGACGATCGGCGACAGACCGAGCCGTTGGGTGACGTACCCCAGGCCGAGGGCGGCCCCCAGCCCGAGGGTGAGGATCAGGATCAGGTCGAGGTTGTGCATCCGGCTACGGTACGGCCGGGGGCGGAATCGGCCCCCCGCGCCGAACCAGTGGTCAGCCGCGGGTCCGTCGAACCAGCCGGCGGGTACCGACCGCGGCCAGCCCGGCGGCGGCGATCAGAATGGTGGTCGGCTCCGGCGTGGCGGACGGGCCGGGCGGCTCGTCCGGGCCGCCGCCGATCGGGCCGGGCGGGGTGACGACCTCGCCGGCCGCCGTCACCTCCACCCGGGCGGTGATCCGCCCGCCGCCCACCACCCCGGCCACGGTCGGTGGGGTGAAGTCGGTCAGTGACACCGTGTACGCGTAGTCGCCCAGGGTGAGCGTCTGCACCGTGTCCCCTGTGAACTGGTTGGTCAGGTCGGCCCCGGCTTTCCAGTAACTGCCGGACAGCGCCCCGGAGAAGGTGGCCAGGCCACTCGCCCCGGACGCCTGGTCGGTCAGGGTGAGGGAGAACGAGTACGGCTGGGCGGACACCGTGTCCGGGCTGCCCTGCCCGGCGATCGACCACTGCACCACCTCCACCGACGCCGTGCCCGAGCCGGTCATGGGGGTCGGCACCGAGTTCGGGATGGACAGCCCGGACCCGGCGGACAGGTCGCGGATGGCCACGTTGGCGATGTGCTGGTACGTCCAGGTCGGGAGCGGGCCGGCGGTGGCGACGGGGGGGGCCGCGATGGCGACGAGGATCACCACCGGGAGGGCCGTGCGGGTCATGACCGTTCCTGTCTCGTTCGGGGGTTGGGTGCGTGGGGGGCTGTATGGGACCAGGGCCGGTCG
>CANJKY010000165.1 GCA_947474875.1 Gemmataceae bacterium | reverse complement strand
GTACTCGTCGCGGAGGGTTTCCAACTGTTTGGTCAGCGCCGCCTGCTGGTCGGCCAGCTTCCGCTCCCGCTCGGCGGCGGCCGTGGCGTCGGCGGTGGCCGCCGTCACCCGCTGCTCGGCCCGCGTCAGAGCGGCCTGGCGTGCGGCCTTTTCCTCCTGGAAGTGCGCCGCGGTGAGCGGCTGGCCGCACGCCCGGCAGTTCTTCGCCCCGCTCAGCGTGTTGAACTCGGCGACCGCCACGGCCGCCTGCTCGGCGAGCGTCTTCGCCACCGCCAGTTCGCCGTCGGCCTGGGCCTTGTGCTTTCGGGCGGCGTCCAATTCGGCAGCCAGCCTGTCCGCCTCGCCCTTCGCCTCCTTGCCCTTCTTGCCGGTATCGTCGCGGTGCTTCCTCGACTCGGCTTCTTTGCGGATGGCCTGTTCGAGGTCGTGCCGCTCGGTGTTGAACCGCTCCAGGATGGGCAGCACTCGCTCCAGCACCACCAGCTTCGCCTCGTCCTGTTTGGCCGCCGCCACCGCCGCCTCCGGGTCGGCCGGCAGCCGCCTGCGGTCGTCCGCCAGTTGCTTCCGCTTCGCCTCCTCCGCCTCCACCAGCCGCACGGTCTGTAGCACCGCCGACAGCTCGCGGAGCCGCTTCCCCGTCTCGGCGAACAGCACCTCGTCGTCGGCCAGTTGCTTCGCCAGTTGCGACTTCTGCCGGCGGGACTTGTCGAACGCCGCCTCGGCCGTCTGCTTGCGGTCGGTGGCGTCGTCCTTGTCCTTGCGGAGGCGGTCGAGCGTGTCGTTCGACGTCTTGAGGCTGCTGCGGACGGTGGCGACGGTGTTCACCGCCGGCAGCACGCCCCGTAGTTCGGTCAGCCGGGCGTGCTCCTTCTCGATCTTCACCGCGTCGCCCAGCACCGCCTCGGCCGACGCCAGCTTGGTCCGCGCGTCGACCCGCCGCCGCTCGGCGTCCGCCCACCGCCCGGCCTGGCGTTCGAGCACCTGGGCGGCGTCGATCTGCGCCTGCGCCGCCGCCTTCGCCCGCTCCTTCTCGTCGATGCGGATGATGGCCTGGGCGAACTCCTCGTCCGGCACATCCGGCACCCCCTCGGTCTGGGCCGAGATGGTGTCCAGCTTCGACTTCAGCTCCAGCTTGCGGGCGTTCGCCTTCTCGTGCAGCCGCTGGTAGCGGGCCAGGTCGACGATGCCGGCCAGCACCTCCGCCCGCCCGCTCGGCTTGCTGTCCAGCAGCTTCTCCGCCTTCCCCTGGAGCAGCAGCACCGACGACGTGAACGTCTCGTAGTCCAGCCCGATCTTCTCGCCGATCCAGCGGTCGAAGTCGGCCTTCTTGTTCGTGTCCGGCACCGCCGCCCACCCGTCGGCCGCGTCCGGCTGCTGCACGAACACCTGCTGGGTGCCGGCCGCCGCCCCCTTGTTGCTCCGCCGCAGCGTCCGCTTGATGCGGTACAGCTTGCCGTCCAGCTTGAAGTCGAACTCGACCGCCAGGGCGGTGGATTCCTTGTTGATCAGCTCGGCGGCGTTCTGGCTGCCCCCGCGGTGGTGGCCGAACAGCGAGTACGTGACGGCGTCGAACACGGACGACTTGCCGGACCCGTTCGACCCGGCGAGCATCCACACCGGGGCGGTGCCGAACAGCACCTCCTGGTCGTCCTTGTACGACAGGAACCCGGACAGCTTGACGCGGTGGGGGATCATTCGGTGGCTTTCACTCGCACTTCGAGATCAGTTCGTCGGCCAGGGCGAGCAGGGCGTCCCGCTCGTCGTCCGGGTGGTTGGTCAGTTCCTGCGTCAGGTACCCGCGGACGGTCTCGCCGAAGCTTTTGCTGCGGTCCGCCTCGCCGATGACGAGCGACGGCCCGGCCTGGGTGGTCTCGGACCAATCACGGGCGTACCAGCGGGGGAAGATCTTTTCCAGTTCCCGCAGCACCTCTTCCAGGTTGTGCTTGCCCGCCGTGTACCGGATGTGCAGGTTCACCAGGTCGGTCTCCGCCCCGGCGTACTCCGCCTTCAGCCGCGGCAGGTCGGCGTCCGGGTCGGTGATCTCCAGTTCGTACACCGGGGTGGACGGCATGGGCAGCAGGGCGATGTCGTGCGCCTTGCCGTCCCGTAGCTCGAACACCGTGACCGACTTCACGTCCCGGCTCTCGCCCAGGTCCAGCTTCTCGACGCTGCCCGAGTACCGGATGTGCTCGTGCCCGAGGAACTGCTCCTTGTGGATGTGCCCGAGGGCGACGTAGGCGAACTGGTCGGCGAACTTCTCCCCGCTGACGACGACATCCTCCTGCGGGCTGATGCGGAACAGCGACTCGCCGACCACCGCCCCGAACACGTTGGCGTGCGCGGCCAGCACGCTCGGGGCGGACGGGGTGTACTTCGGATGCGACCGCAACTCCTGAATCGTGTTCTCGAACGCCGTCACCAGCATCTTCAGCTTCTCGTCCGGGTTGGCGTACTTCTGCCCGGCCTCGCCCTTCAGATATCGCGTCGGGGTGGGGTACGGCATCAGTACGAACTGCACGTCCGGCCCGCCGCGGGGGCCGGCCAACTTCAGGAACGTCGGCTCGGCGGCCAGGTACAACCGACCCGGAGGCACCACCTCGCCCAGCCGATCGACGCTCGGGGCGGCCAGGGCCATGGCGTGCCGCAGGGTCTGGCAGAAGTTCTCGTTGTCGTGGTTGCCGGTGCAGGTGAGGATGGTGCCGCCGCGGGCCAGGAAGTCGGCGAACACCGCCTGCCAGTGGCGGATGGTCTCGCGGAGGGCGTCCGGCCGGGCCAGTTCGCTGAACAGGTCGCCGGCCACCAGCAGCACGTCCGCCTTCTGCTCGGCGCAGTGAACGGCCACCCGCTCGACCGCCTTCCGCAGGTCGTCGGTGCGGTCGATGCGTCCGAGCCGGTCGTTCAGGTGCCAGTCGGCGGTGTGCAGGATTCGCATGGGGGGTATTGTCCGGCCGCTCCGGGGGTTCCGCAAAGTCCGCAGCGGGCGGTTCGACCAGGAGTTCCGACGGGTTGTGCCGAGTTCGACGGGATTTACGGCAAGAGGTCAGCGATGCGAGCGGTGGCGGTCGGGGCGGCGAGCGGGGTGACGGAGCCGGTGGCGTCGATCACCTGCGCATCCCGGTACGCCGTCCCGCCGGCGGCCAGCGGCCCGGGGTCGCGGAGGACGTGCAACTCTCGTCCGATCACATCCAGTACCCAGTATTCCGGGAAGCGGGCGGTGGCGTACAGTTCGGCCTTCGTGGTCAGGTCGAACTGGAGGGACGAATCAGCCACTTCGATGACCAGTTCGGCCCGTGCCGGGTGAGCCGCGGAGTAGTCCGACCGACGACCGGGTACGACTGCGAAGTACGGGTGCGGCTCCGTGTCCGCCCCGCAGTCGAGTGGCATCTGAACCCGCACGTGCGGGTCCGCCGGGAACAGCGGGAACAGGTAAGCCAGGACGTTCGAGACGCCCGTGGCGTGGGGCGGGTCCATCGGCCCTTCCTCCCAGATTTCGCCGCGGATGAGCATCGCCCGGCAGCCCTCGAACAGCCCCAGGTCGCCGAGGTACTGGAACTGCTTGCGGGTCCACCGCTTCTGGCCCGGCTGGGAGCGGCGGAGGATCGGACCGACGGGCGGCGGGGTGAGCAGTGCGGACATGGCGGCTCCTTTCGCCCGAGGGTAGCCGATCCGGGCGGGGCGGGCCAGACGGGTTGCGGGCGGGTGAAAAGTGAGAGGTGGATCCACTCGCTATCGTAGCTCGCGGGGCAACTCCCCGCTGTAGCTGGCCCACAGCGCGTCGACCGGGTGGGCGCACCACACGTCCGCCGCGCGCAGGTGGCGGACGATCTGCATCAGGCAGCCGACGTTGCCGGTGAACAGGGCCTTCGCCCCGGTCGCCCGGATGTTCGCCGCCTTCCGTTCGCCCAACCGCTCGGCCATGTCCGGCTGGGTCAGGTTGTAGCTGCCGGCGGCGCCGCAGCAGAGTTCGGTCTCGGGAAGCGGCACCAGCTCCAGGCCGGGGATCATCTCAAGTAAGGCCCGCGGCTGCTTCTGCACCTGCTGGGCGTGCCGCAAGTGGCAGGCGTCGTGGTACGTCGCCTTCACCCGCAGCGGGTGGGTCGGCTTCACCAGCCCCAGCTCGTACAGGAACTCGGACACGTCCTTCACCTTCCGGTTGAACGCGGCGGCGGCCTCGTGTCCGCCGTGCCCGTGGGTGATGTGCGCGTACTCCTTGAGCATCGCCCCGCACCCGGCGGCGTTGGTGACGATCGCGTCCAGGTCATCCCACCGTGGCCCGTTCGCCCCGAACGCCTCGCAGTTGGCGGCCACCAGCCGGCGGGCCTCGGCGTCCTGCGCGGTGTGGTAGTGCAGCGCCCCGCAGCACTGCTGGGCCTTCGGAATCCACACCTCGCACCCGTTCGCCTGCAGCACCTTGGCGGTGGCGAAGTTGGTCTGCGGGAACAGGCCGTCGGCCACGCACCCGAGGAACAGCCCCACCCGCGCCCGCCTCGGCCCGATCGCCGGTAGCACTTCGGGTAGAGAGCCGTAATGTCGCTTCAGCCGCGGCAGCATGCCGTGCATCGTCCGCAGCGACTTCGGCATCAGGTTCATGACGCCAGACTTGCGGGCCAGCCAGTCCAGCCCGGTCCACTGGGCGACGCGGGCTGGGGCCAGGGCCAGCCGGGTGCGGAGGCGGCTGGGGAAAATGCGGTTGAGCATCCACCGCTGCCACCCGGCCAGGGTCGCCATCGACCGGCCCGGCTCGGCGTGCTCCATGTGCTCGCGGAACGGCTCGATCAGCTTGCCGTACTGCACCCCGCTCGGGCACGCCGTCTCGCACGCCCGGCAGTTCAGGCACAGGTCGAGGTGCCCCTTCACCGTGTCGTCGAGGTCGAGTTTGCCGTCGATCACCTGCCGCATCAGGTAGATCCGCCCGCGGGGGGAATCGGCCTCGTTCCCCGTTTCCACGTAGGTGGGGCAACTGGCGGTACACAGCCCGCAGTGGACGCAGTCGAGGATCAGCTCGTAATCGATGTTCGGCCCGTCGCTGGGCAACACAGGCAGGGAGGTGCGGGCGGGTGCGGGGCTGGTCATGTGAATCCGGACGGGGGCGGAATACACGGGCATTGTAGCGGGAACTCCCGCTACGGTCTGGACGACAGAGAGGGTAGCCGGCATGTCCGACACCCGGACGGTACAACCGGAACGAGAACCGGCGGAACGGGCCGTTTTCGCCTTGACCCGACCGGTCCGATCGCGTTCTCTGAACGGAACACGCTCTATGCTGGTAGCGCAGTGAGGTGGCGGAAGAGTTCGCCCCGCCCTCCCGCGGTCTACCCCGTCTGTCTCTCCAGGACCCATCATGACCCACATGCCGTTCTGGCGCACCCCCGTCGGCCGCGGCCTGGTGGCCGTGCTGGTCGTGGCCGTCGTGTTCGCCTTCCCCACCCTGGCGCTCGGGCAGGAGCCGGCGGCCGACGCGCCGAAGCCGGCGGCCGCCGGCAACGAACTCGGGCTGGGCAAGATGCTCACCCACGTGGCTGGGTCGGTCGGCTGGTTCTGGTGCATCCTCGGTCCGACCTCGCTCATCCTGATCGGCATCGTGGTGTGGTTGTTGCTCGACCTGCGGGGGAGCGCGGCCATCCCGGCCGGGTTCGTGGACGAGTTCGCCGACACGGTGAACAAGCGGAAGTTCAAAGAGGCGTTCGACATGGCCAAGGAGGATCCGTCGTACCTGGGGCGGGTGCTCACCGCCGGCATGGGCCGGCTCCAGTACGGGCTGGAGGACGCCCGCGAGGCGGCGCTGAACACCCTGGACGCGATCAAGGGCAGCAAGGAGCGGTGGAACAACTACCTGGCGGTAATCGCCTCCCTCGGCCCGCTGCTCGGGCTGGTGGGCACGGTGTACGGGATGATCGGGGCGTTCAAGGCGTTGGGCGGCGGGGAGAACAAGAACCCGGCTCTGCTGGCGGACAGCATCGCCCACGCGCTGGCCGTCACGCTCATCGGCATCGCCATCGCCGTTCCCGCCCTGGCCCTGAACACGTTCTTCCGCAACCGCATCAACCAGGTGACGATGGACGTCGGGCACGTGGCCGACGACCTGCTGACGCAGATGTTCCACAACTCGAAGAAGCCGGCCCCGGCGTCGTCTGCCCCGGCCGCCCCGGCCGTCGCCGCCCCGGTCACACCGCCTGCCCAACCGCCGCGGTGAGTCGGCCCGTTCCCCCTTCGCCCCGGGTACTGGTATGCATTCCGCCCCCGCCGTCGGCGACAGCTACGAGGAGCCGAACCTCACCCCGCTGCTCGACCTGGTGTTGCAGTTGGTGATGTTCTTCATGCTCGTCGCACACTTCGACAACGAGCAGAAGAATGAGAACGTGAAGCTGCCGGTGGCGAGCGTGGCCAAGGGGTTGACCCGGGATGTCAGCAAGGTTCTGTTCATCAACGTGCTGCCGCCTCCGGTGGACGAGGACTCACAGACCGGTCGGGCGAGGTCGAACCGGGCAACGTACACGGTGTTCGAGGGGCTGACCATGCGGGAGTACACCACCAAGGAACAGCTGAAGAACTACATGGGCAACCAGTTCAAGCTGGACCAGGCGACGACGCCGAAGGCGGACTGGGACACGGGCAAGGGGCGGTCGCTGGTCATTATACGGGCGGACCGCGGGTGTACCTTCAAGCAGGTGTACGAGGTGATGACCACCGCCCGCGAGGTGGGGTACGGCGAAGTGCAGTTGCGGGCCGAGGTGAAGCAGACGACCGGCGGCTAACCCCGAATCCCCCGAACGGACACGACCATGCGGCACCGCCACCACGAAGCGCACAAAGACTACACCAAGCCGGACCTGCCCATCACCCCGATGCTGGACATGTCGTTCCAGTTGCTGGCGTTCTTCATCATCACGTTCAAGCCGGCCAGCACCGAAGGACAACTCGCCCTCACCCTGCCGAAGTCGGGTGAGGACACCACCTTGGCCGCCCCGCCCGACCCGACGCAACTGCCGGAGGAGCCGGAGGAGGTGTTCGTGGTGCGGGTGCAGGCGAACCGGGACGGGAACATCGCCGGGCTGGAACTGGTGGTGCCGAAGGTGGCCGACCCGATCAAGTTCGAGGACGACAAACCAGATGGGGACAACCGGCCGAAGGAGGTGAAGCTCCGCGAGGAGTTACTCAAGCGGGTGGAGGAGAAGAAGGCGGCCAAGCAGCCGGTGCCGAAACTGGAATACCAGTTCGCGGACAACCTGAATTATCAGTTGGTGATCCGACAACTGGACGAGGCGAAGCAGGCCAAATTCGAGAAGGTGGTGCCGTCCCTGCTGGTGTACGACAAGCCGAAACCGCCGGCGAAGTGAGTGTCTGAGAGTGGTAGGCACACTCCGTGTGCCGTGAACCAGAACGGCACACGGAGTG
>CANJKY010000164.1 GCA_947474875.1 Gemmataceae bacterium | reverse complement strand
TTCCACCGCCCCGTCCAGGAGGCTGTGACTGCCGACACAAAACGCGACGAACCGGTGGCCGGGGGCGGATCGCAGCTCGTCGGGGGTGCCGACCTGCCGCAGAATGCCGTCCGCCAGCACCCCGATTCGTTGGCCGATGGCCAGAGCGTCGATCGGGTCGTGGGTGACGAGAAGTATTGTGGCCCCGGCCGACGCGGCGAACAAGAGCAAATCGTGCCGAAATTCCGAGCGGAACATCGGGTCCAGGCCGGAGAACGGTTCGTCCAGCAGCCACACCGGGCGATTCAGCCGCAGAAGTTTGGCCAGCGCCACCCGCTGCCGTTCCCCGCCGGACAGTTGGTGCGGGTAGCGTAACAACAGTGGTGGGAGTTGAAGGAGATCGGAAAGCCCAGGGACGGCCGTCCCTGGGCTTTGAACCGCCTCCAAATTCTGCCCCACGGTTAAATGCGGGTACAGTGCCACCCGTTGCGGCAGCAGGGCCACCCCGCGGCGGTGCGGCGGCAACCCGTCCACCCGCCGGCCGTCCACCCACACTTCTCCGCCGTCGGCCGACTCCAACCCCTGGATCAGTCGCAGGAGCGTCGACTTCCCCGACCCGCTCGGGCCGAGCAGGACCACCCGCTCCCCGCGGGCCACGGTCAGGTCGGTCGGCCGCAGCCCGACCACCCCGCCGGGGTACGTTTTGGTCAACCCGTGGACGCGGAGCATCATCCTTCCCCAACCTCGGCCGAATCGGGTATTGTGTACAGTACCGATCCCGGTGCGAGGCAGACGGATGGACACGACCGCAACCCTGGACGCCGTCCGCGGATGGCCGGTGGAAGACCGGCTCGATTTGGTGTTCCGCCTGTGGGACCAGATCGCCGACAGCGGGTGGCAGGCGTCGCCGAGTCCGGAACTGCTGGCCGAGTTGGACCGGCGGCTGGCCGCCCACGCCGCCGACCCGAGCCGGGTGCTGACGTGGGATCAGGTGGTGGCTTCGTTGCGGTGGGCGAACTGATGCCCCCGGCTGTCTACCTGCCGGAAGCGCGGGACGACATCGACGAGGCTTTCACCCAGTACCAAGCCCGGTTGCTCGGCCTCGGCGACCGATTTCTGGCAGCCCTCGCCCGCTCCGTCAGCCTGATCGAAACGAACCCGCTTCTGTTCGGGGAGGTGGCACCCGGCATCCGGGCGGCGCCGCTCCGCAAATTCCCACACCTCGTCTACTACCGGGAAGACCCGAATCAGGTGCTGGTCATCGCCGTTCGCCACGGCCGGGACGATCCGGCGGTGTGGCAAGTGCGGGCGTGAGACGCGGACGGGGCTGTGCCCATACAGTATCCGTCCCGCCTCCCGGAGCGCCGCCGATGAGCACCCCGATCCTGCCGCCCACGCTCCGCGAACTGCACCGCGTCCGCAAGCACCTGCGGGAGCTGAAGTCTGAGATCGACCTCGGCCCGCGGGTGCAGAAGATCCAGGAGCAGAAGCTGGCGAACGAGAAGCAGGCGCACGCCGACGCCCACGACGCGATCGGCAAGCTGAAGCTGAAGATCCGCGACGACGAGGGCACGCTGAAGCAGGTGAACGGCCAGCTCGCCAAGTTCGAGAAGCAGTTGAACGACGCCGCGTCGCCGAAGGAGTTCGAGGGGAAGCGGTCGGAAATCCGCCAGGCGCAGGAGAAGATCGCGGCGACCGAGGAACTCATCCTCCAGCAGATGGAAGACCTGGAGCGAAAGACGGCTGACCTGCCGAACGCCGACAAGCAGTGGGCGGACGCCCAGGCCGAGTTCGCCCAGAGCAAGATCGACGCGGCCGAGCGGCTGGAGCGGCTGCTGGACGACCAGAAGTTGAACCAGACGCTGTTGGCCGAGTTGGAGGCGAAGCTGCCGGCGGACGTGAAGCCGCAGTACGACCGGCTGGTGCGGAGCTACGGGCCGGACGCCCTGGCCGGGGTGGACGGCCGCATCTGCCAGCAGTGCCGCACCACCATCACCGAGCAGCAGCGGAGCGAGCTGATCGGCGGCAAATTCCTGTGCTGCTCGAAGTGCGGCCGCGGGCTGTACCCGGTCTGACCCCTCACCCGCTCCGCAGCCCCTTCTGGCCGAACGCCGCCCGGATGCGGTTGGCCGCCTGCCACACCTTCGGGTCGGTTTCCAGGAACCCGATCAGGTTCGCCGTGCTCGTACACAGCCAGTCGGCGGCGGTGCTGACCTGCCCCTGCGCCGCGGCGACCGCGTCCAGCACCACCCCGACCGCCGGCCAGAACCGCGGGTCGCGGGCGGACAGGTGCAGCCGCCCGTCGGCGTCGCGGGCCGGGGCGAACTCGGGGTGGGCGGGAAGCGTTTCGGGAATCACCGGTTCGCGGAGTTCCAGGTACAGCGCCTGCCGCAACCGCTTCACGCACTTCGCCTTGTTCTCGTGCTGGCTGCGGCTCTCCTCGCCGATCACCAGCAGGCCGGTGGGCGGGTGCCGCAGGCGGACGGCGCTGCTCGTCTTGTTCCGCTTCTGTCCGCCGGGGCCGCTGGCGCGGTACGTGTCCACCTCGCACTGGGCGAGCAGTTGGTCGTCGGTCAGGGCGGTCCAGGCGGACCGCGGCGGGCGGACGGCGGGCATGGGGACATGGATACGCCGGACCGCGGCCGGGTTCACCGCCGCAAATCGCGGGTGTGGAAAAAGGTTAGCCGCGACCCAAAGGGGTGCGCGCGTCGTGCGCGCTCCCCGTTGGGTCGCGGCTAACCCGCAGACCTGAAGTTAGTTATCGACCCGCTTCTGCTGCTGCCCTTCCTTCTCCCGCTCCTCGCCCATGTCCTCGTCCTCGTCCGCCTCGACGCCGACGGCGTCCTTCGGCAGGTTCGGGTCGAGTTCGACGGTGATCGCCTGGGTGTACTCCTTGTCGTCCACCGTCAGCACCACCTTGTACACCCCCGGCTTGAGGCCCGAGACCCCGCCACCGCCACCGCCGCCGCCACCCCCGAACCGCCCGCCCCCGCCGCCACCCAGGTTCCAGGTGATGCGGTGCAGGCCGGGTTCGGTCAGCGGCTTCACCTGCGGGCGGGCCGGGGCGCCGGGCGCGCCGACCCCGCCTTGCGATTCGGTCTGGGCGCCGCCACCGCCGCCGCCACCCCCGCCCCCGCCGAAGCGACCGCCGCCGCCCTGGGCGGTCGGGTTGTACTCCCACACCGTCTTGCCGGTCACGTCCACCACCTTGAGTGACGCCTTCTTCGCCTTCTGGCCCATCAGCACGTCGATGGCCGCCCCGCGGGTCGGGTTCTCGCCGGCGAACTTGCGGTCCGACTCGCTGTACGGCGACCGCCCGTTCGGGTTCAGCCGCCAGCGGGTGGCGGTGGCCGGGGCGAACAGGGTGGGGGCGGTTTCCGTCAGCGTGCTCGGCTTCATCTGGCGGATGGCGTTCACGTCCATCACCCACACGCTGCGGCCGTGGGTGGCCACCACCAGCTCGCTGGCGGTGGTCGGCTGGGCGAAGTCGTGACAGGCCACCGTCGGCAGGCCGCCGCCCAGCTTGGCCCAACTGCCGCCGCGGTTGATGGACACGAACGCCCCGAACTCGGTGCCGCAGTACAGCACGCTCGGGTTGACGTAGTCCTCCCGCACGCACCGGGTGCTGCCGAACTCGGGCAGGTTGCCGGTGACGCTCTTCCACGTCGCCCCGAAGTCCTCGGTGACGAACAGGTACGGCTTGTCGTCGTTCGACCGGTGGGCGTCGAACGCCACGTAGCACCGCCCGGCCTTGTCGCGGGACGGCTCGACGGTGGCCACGCACCGGAACCCGGGCAGCCCGGCCTTCTTCACGTTCTCGGTCACGTTCTCCCACTTCGCCCCGCCGTCCTTGGTCACCCACAGGTGGCCGTCGTCGGTGCCGGCCCACAGCACGTCGGCGTTCTTCGGCGACTCGCCCAGGGCGGTCATGCTGCCGGCCTTGCTGCGGGTGAGGTCCGGGGAGATCTGCTTCAGGTCGCTCCCCTTGTTCACGCTGCGGAACACGAACTGGGCGCCGCAGTAGAAGATGCTCGGGTTGTGGCTGCTCAGGATGTACGGGGTGTTCCAGTTGAACCGCAGGGCCTCCTGGGTGTCCGCCCGCGGCGGGCGGACGCCGGCCTGCTCGCCGGTGCGGTAGTTCCGCCGGCTGATCGCCCCGCCCTGGCTCTCGGCGTACACCGTGTCCGGGTCGGCCGCGTCCACCCGGCACACGAACCCGTCCCCGCCGCTCACGAAGATCCAGTCCTCGTTCACCGGGCCGGTGGACTTGAGGGTGTCGCTCGGCCCGCCCCAACTGCCGTTATCCTGCAGCCCGCCGTACACCCGGTACGGCTTCCGGTTGTCCACCGCCACGTGGTAGAACTGGCCGAGCGCCAGGGTGTTCAGGTGCTCCCACTTCTTGCCCTTGTCGTAGGTGACGTAGAACCCGCCGTCGCACCCGATGATCAGGTGCCGGCCGTCCTTCGGGTTGATCCACAGGGCGTGGGCGTCGGCGTGTACCCCGCCGGCCGTCCGCAGGTTGTCGAACCGTTTGCCCCCGTCGGTGCTCACGTAGATCGGGCTGGGGGTGTCGCACAGCACGTACACGGTGTTGTCGTCGGTCGGGTCCACCCGGATCTGGCTGAAGTACATCGGCCGCGGGTTCAGGCTGTTCACCCGCGTCCAGGTGTCGCCGTTGTCTTTCGACACGAACACCCCGCCGGTCTGGAACCCGTCCTTGCCCTGGCGGCTCTGGATGTTCGCCTGCTGCCCACCCAGGCCCAGGCCGAACGGCTTGGCTGCCGATTGCCCACGCTGCGGGCCGCCACCGCCGCCACCGCCGGCGCCGCCCGGAGCCGGCGGGCCGAGCACCACCTCAAACTCCTTGGTGTCCATGCCCCGCTTGACGGTGAACTTGGCCTTATCCCCTTCCTTCTTGGCGGTGATGGCGGCCCGGTACTCTTGCAGGTTCAACACCGCCTTGCCGTCCTCCGCGGTGATCACGTCCCCGGCCTTGATGCCGGCCTTGGCCGCCGGCCCGCCGTCGGTCACCGTCTCCACCGGCACCCCGCTCTCCCCGCCGCGGCCGACGCTGAACCCGGCGGTCGGCGGGTTGGCTGCGGCCGCCGGGGGCGGGGTCTCGCCCGGCCGGGTGCCCAGGGTGATCTCGATCGTCTGCTCCTTGCCGTCGCGGACCACGGTCAGTTTCAGCTTGTCCCCGACCTTCTTGTCCTGGTAGCTGGCGATCAGTTCCTCGGCGTTCGTCACCTTCTTCCCGTCCACCGCCGTGACGATGTCGTTATCTTTCAGCCCGGCCTTGGCCGCCGGGCTGTCGGCGGTGACGGTGCTCAGCTTGCTCCCGCCCTTGTTGTCCGCGTCGTCCATCACCGCCCCGAAGTACGCCCCGGTCTGCGGGCTGGGGTTGGTGCCCCCCTTCTCGGTGTCGATGATGGCGAAGATCAGCCCCTTCGTCTTGCGGCTGTAGTCCAGCCCGATGCGGCCGAGCTTGGCCGTCGGCAGGCCGGCGGTCAGCTTCTTCCACGTCTTCCCGCCGTCGGTCGTCTTCCACAGCCCGCCGCCGGCCCCGTGCGTGACGACCGGCCCGTAGCTGTCCGGCACCGGCGGGGTGCCGAAGAACCCGTCGTGCTCGTCCCGCTTGTGCTCCCAGTACCCGGCGATGACGGTGTTCGGGTCGGTCGGGTCCATCCGCATGTCGATCACGCCCGTCTTGCCGTCCACGAAGTGCACCTTGTTCCACGTCTTCCCGCCGTCCTCCGTCTTGTACACCCCGCGGTCTTCGTTGTCCCCGTACAGCCGGCCGAGGGCGCCGACCCACACCACGTCCGGGTTCTTCGGGTGGACCAAGATCTTGCCGATCTGGAACGTCTTCTTCAGCCCGACGTTCGTCCACGTCTTCCCGCCGTCGGTGCTCTTGTACACCCCGTCGCCGTAGCTGACCGAGTTCCGCGGGTTGTTCTCCCCGGTGCCCACGTACACGATCTTCGGGTCGCTCGGGGCGACGACCACGTCGCCGATGCTGCAGGTGGGCTGAGTGTCGAACTGGTGGTCGAACGTGGTGCCGTTGTTGTCCGTCTTCACCAGCCCGCCGCCGCCGGTGCCGACCCAGTAGGTGGTCGGGTCGGCCTCGTACACGCTGAGGCTGGTCACCCGCCCGCCCATGTTCGCCGGGCCGATGCTCCGCCACTTGAACTGGGACGAGATGCTCTCCGGCAGGGCACCCTCGCCCGACCCGGTGGTGGCCGAAGGGGAGTCTTTGCTCGCCTTCTCCAGCGCGGCGATCTTGGCCTGGATTTCGGCCAGTTGCTTCTTGGCCTCGTCCAGCTCCTTCTGTTTCTCGGCCGGCAGGCCGGTGGGCGGGGTCTTCGCCTTGTCCTGCGAGTGGGCCGACGGCACGGCCACGACCGCGGCGGCGAGTACGCCGAGCAGCGGCCAGCGGAGGCGGAGCAGGCTGCGGTTCACGGTGGGGTCTCGGAGCGGGTGGAACAGGTGGGACAGTCGGCGGCCGCGGAACGACCGCCAGAAACAGGGCAGCTTACCCAGTGCGGGTAGTTTTAAGCTCCGCCGCGGGGGAACGCCAGTGGCTACCCATGAGAGCGGGGTGAGAAGACGGGGAAAGTGTGCCGGTTGCAGCGGTCGGTTGGGCAGGTCGGAGACCTCACCCCCCGGCCCCCTCGCCACAGTGGAGAGGGGGTGTTCAAGGGCGTAAGATTGAATCACCCGCACCCCGCGCTCCGCACCATGCCCCGCTACCTCGTCGGCATCGACCTCGGCACCACCAACTCCGCCGTCGCCTACGTCGACCTGTCCGCCAAGGCCAAGGGCGGGGTGAAGCTGCACTCGTTCCCAATCACCCAACTGGTGGCGGCCGGGCAGGTGGGCGAGCAGCCGCTCTTGCCGTCGTTCCTGTACCTGCCGGGGCCGCACGACCTGCCAGACGGGGCGGTCGCCCTGCCGTGGGACAAGGCGGCGACGGACGTGGTCGGCAAGTTCGCCCGCGACTACGGGGCGAAGATCCCCGGCCGGCTCGTCTCGTCCGCCAAATCCTGGCTGTGTCACCCCGGCGTGGACCGCACCGCCCCGCTGCTGCCGTGGGCCGCCCCGCCGGACGTGAATCGGCTGTCCCCGCTGGCCGTGTCCGCCCGGTATCTGCGGCATCTGGTGGACGCGTGGAACAACGCCCCCGGCCGCGCCGCCGACGACCACCTGGAACAGTGCCCGGTGGTGCTGACCGTGCCGGCGTCGTTCGACGACGTGGCCCGCAACCTGACCGCCGAGGCGGCGAAGCAGGCCGGGCTGCAACACGTCACCCTGTTGGAGGAACCGCAGGCGGCGTTCTACGGCTGGCTCGGCCTGCACCCGGCGGACGAGACCGGCAAGCTGAAGCCGGGCATGCGGTGCGTGGTGATCGACGTGGGCGGGGGCACGAG